>DAOUHY010000196.1:0-8675 GCA_034428435.1 Caldilineaceae bacterium
TCGCGCATTCGATGCTCTTAATCGTTACCGGTGGATCGATAATGCCCAGAGTGCACGAGCCTTCGCACGGGGCCGGGCAGACGCGGCCGGTAAATTCAGGGAAATTGTTGGTTGCGTGCAGCCTGTCCACCGCCTCGCGCCAGCGATTCTGATAGACTAGATCATTCCACTCCGGGATCAAGTTGTTGATGGGGCAGCCGCCCTCCGGCATCGTTCCCGTGTGGCAAAACGGGATGCCGCAGTCCATGCACCGGGCGCCCTGCTCCTGTAGAGCCTCGGTCGACAAGTGAAGATGAAACTCATTCCAATCTTGAATTCGTTCTAGGGGCGCGCGTTCCGGAAATGGCTGCCGCTCGAATTCAAGAAAGCCGGTTGGTTTACCCATTCGAAGTCTCCTGACTGCGTATTGCGTGGAAAGGGTTAACGCGCAATACCGGTTCGATGCACTCCCTCTCGCTATGCTCAGTTCCCGCTCACCCGCGCCGCCAGGTCCTGGCTGTTGCGCTCGAACGCGGCCATCATCGCCTCCGCCCCTTTTAGACCCATGGCCTCTACTTCGGCGAGACACTGTAGCATGCGTTTATAGTCTCTAGGTAACACCTTGACAAACTTGCCAACGTAAGCGTCCCAATCCGACAGAATCCTTCCGGCCACTTCCGAACTGGTGTAAGCATAGTGGCGCTGTATCATTTCTCGAACTTCGGCAATCTCATCCGGATCTTCGAGTTTCCCGATTTCAACCATCTCCAGGTTCACTCGTCTGTCGAAGTAGACGCCGTCCACCGGCTTTTCGTTCAGGACATAGGCAATGCCGCCGGACATGCCTGCTGCAAAGTTTCGCCCAGTGCGCCCCAATACAACCACACGGCCGCCGGGCATGTATTCGCAGCCGTGGTCGCCTACCCCCTCGATGACAGCATGCATGCCGGAGTTTCGGACACAGAAGCGCTCGCCCGCCATGCCGCGGATGTAAGCTTCTCCGCTGGTCGCGCCGTAGAAGGCGACGTTGCCGATAATAATGTTGTCTTCAGCTTTGAAAGTTGAGCCATAGGGCGGGTAGGCGATAATCTTTCCGCCTGAGAGCCCCTTGCCGAAATAGTCGTTGCCATCACCCTCGAGTTCGAGCGTCATGCCTCTGGGAATGAATGCGCCGAAACTCTGGCCGGCAGCGCCGTGAAAGTGCAGTTGAATCGTGTCTTCGGGCAGCCCGTCCGGTCCGAAACGACGTGTGATTTCACTTCCTGTGATCGTACCCACAACCCGGTTCGTGTTATGAATAGGCAGCGACTCTTTGACTCGCTTCAGATCGCTCTCCGCTCCATCGCCACTCTCGGCGGCGTGCGCCAGTTGCACCTCTTCCACACTGTTTTCGAGTGCCGGCATGCAGAGTTCGAGCAGGGTCGTATTGTCCAATGCTTTGTCCAGCCCGTGGTCCTGGTCTATCTGGCAGTAGCGCCCCCAATCCTCCGGCACGTCTGGTCGATGCAGGATTGCGGTCAAGTCGATCCCCTGTGCCTTCCAGTGTTCGATCGATTGCGGCGCCTCCAGTCGGTCGGTGCGCCCGATCATCTCGTTCACGGTTCGGAAACCGAGCTTTGCCATGTACTCCCGCAACTCCTGGGCGATAAAGTACATGAAATTGACCACGTGCTGCGGGTCGCCCGTGAACATCTTTCGCAGCTCGGGGTTTTGCGTGGCGACGCCGACAGGGCAGGTGTCCAGATGGCAGACGCGCATCATGATGCATCCCAACGCAACCAGAGGGCTTGTGGCAAACCCGAACTCCTCAGCCCCCAGCAGTGCCGCAATTGCGAGGTCTCTGCCTGTCTTGAGCTGCCCGTCGGTCTCCACGACGACGCGGCTGCGCAGATTGTTGATGAGCAGAGTCTGGTGAGTCTCGGCAACACCCAACTCCCAGGGCAGGCCCGCATGTTTGATGCTGGTCTGCGGCGATGCTCCGGTCCCGCCGTCATGGCCGCTGATCAGGATAACGTCGGCATGGCCCTTGGCTACGCCCGCCGCGACCGTTCCCACACCAACCTCCGACACCAGCTTCACATTGATCCGTGCATGGTGGTTGGAGTTCTTCAGGTCGTGAATCAGCTCGGCCAGGGCGTCGATCGAATAGATGTCATGGTGCGGCGGCGGCGAAATCAATCCCACACCAGGCGTCGAGTGCCGCACTTCCGCAATCCACGGATAGACCTTCTTCCCAGGCAGCTGGCCTCCTTCGCCCGGCTTGGCCCCCTGCGCCATCTTAATCTGCAACTCCCTCGCATTGACAAGATAGTTGCTGGTGACCCCGAAGCGGGCAGACGCTACCTGCTTGATGGCGCTGTTCTTCGAATCACCGTTCGGCTCAAGGATATAGCGGGCCGGATCCTCCCCGCCTTCCCCCGTGTTGCTCCGCCCCCCGATGCGGTTCATCGCAATCGCCAGAGTCTCATGCGCCTCTTTGCTGATCGAGCCGTAAGACATGGCCCCCGTCTTGAAGCGTTTGCAAATCGACTCCACCGGCTCAACTTCCTCCATGGGGATACTTTGGGAGCCATCAAAATCAAACTCCAGCAGGCCCCGCAGGTTGCACCACTCCTTGTTCATCTGGTCGATGTCCTTCGTGTATGCCTTGAAGGACGCGTAGTCGTTGTCGCGGGTCGCCTTTTGCAGCAGGTGTACGGTACGTGGATTGAAAAGGTGCAACTCCCCATCCTTGCGCCACTGGTAGTCGCCGCCGGGTGAGAGCAGCTGGCCGCCGTGGCCGTTACCGTTGGCAGCAGACACTTCCGGCTTCATCGCAACCAGACCGTGGCCGTTGGACTCAGACTGGGCGTACAGGCGAACAGGGTAGGCCCGGTCGTGCCGAATCTTGATTTCGCCGAAGATCTCGGAGAGACCGATGCCCTCTACGCGGCTGGAAGTCCAGGTAAAATACTTGTCTACCAATCTCTGGCTCAGCCCAAGAGCTTCGAATATCTGGGCCCCGCAGTAGCTCTGGATAGTCGAGATGCCCATCTTGGACAGCACTTTGACGACACCTTTCATCGCCGCCTTGACGTAGTTGTAAGTCGCGGTATCGTGGTCGATATCGACGAGAAGCCGGTCCTGAATCATCTGGTCCAGTGTCTCCAGCGCCAGATATGGATTGACCGCTGTGGCACCAAACCCGATGAGTAGAGAAAGATGGTGAACCTCACGCGGTTCGCCCGACTCCACAACCAGCGCGGTGCGCGTTCGTGTCTCATTGCGTATGAGATGGTGGTGCAACCCCGATGTAGCCAGCAATGCCGGGATCGGCGCAATGCCGGGACCAACGCCTCGGTCCGAAAGAATCAGGATATTGAACCCTTCTTCGATTGCATCGGTCGCCGCCTGAAACAGGTCTTCAAGCGCCTGTTCCAGCGCATCCCTCCCTCCGTATACGTCGAAAAGAATTGGAAGCGTCTTGGTGCGGAAGCCCTCGGCGCCGCTGCGCTCAATGTGCCGGATCTTTGCCAGTTCCTCGTTTGTGAGGATGGGCTGTCTGAGCTTGAGTTGGTGGCAGTTCTCCGGCTTGGTCTCAAGCAAGTTCAACTCGGTGCCCATCATCACCTCGGTGGCGGTGATCAGTTCCTCGCGGATCGCGTCGATCGGCGGGTTGGTCACCTGGGCAAAGAGCTGCTTGAAATAGTTGTAAAGCAACTGAGAGTGGTTGGACAGAGCCGCCGCCGGCGTGTCGTTGCCCATGGCGCCCAGCGCTTCGACCCCGTCGGTAGCCATCGGCGCCATCAGAATACGTAACTGCTCAAATGTGTAGCCAAAAATCTGTTGCCGCTCGAGCATGGTACCGTGGTCAACACCCGGTACGTCCGCCTCCGGCTCCGGAAGCTCATCCAGGCTGACCAAATGCTCGTCAAGCCACTCGCGGTAAGGATGCGCGCCGGCCATTGTCTCCTTGAGCTCCTCGTCGGAAATGATGCGGCCTTGCGAAGTATCGACCAGGAACATCCGGCCCGGCTCCAGGCGCGCCTTCTTGAGGATGCGCTCCGGCTCCATCGGCAGTACGCCCACCTCCGATGCCATCACCACCATGTCGTCTTTGGTGACGCAGTAGCGCGAGGGGCGCAGCCCGTTGCGGTCCAACACCGCACCTACAATCGTACCGTCGGTAAAGACCATGGAGGCCGGCCCGTCCCACGGCTCCATCATGGTGCTGTGGTACTCGTAGAAAGCCTTCTTGGCGTCGCTCATCGTTTCATGCTGCGACCACGGCTCCGGGATCATCATCATCATCGCGTGCGGCAGCGTCCGCCCGGACAGATAGAGGAACTCAAGCGTTTCATCGAATTTGGCCGAGTCGCTGCCGTCGTCGTGAATGATAGGCAGGATCTTCTTGATGTCACTGCCAAACAACTCGCTCTCAAACTGGGACTGTCTGGCGAACATCCAGTTCTCGTTCCCGCGCAAAGTGTTGATCTCACCATTGTGAATCATGTACCGGTAAGGGTGAGCACGCTCCCAACTGGGGAAGGTATTGGTACTGAACCGCGAGTGAATGACGATCAAGGCCGATTCCATATCCCCGTCCAATAAATCAGGGTAGAATCCCTTGACCTGCGGCGCCATCAACATGCCTTTGTAAACGACTGTGCGAGAAGAGAGGCTGGCGACGTAGAACGCGTCGCCTTCACGCAACTGAGAATACCGAATCCGGTTTTCCGCCTGCTTTCGAATTACATATAGTTTGCGCTCGAATGCAAGGTCGTCGTCTCCTGTCAACCGGTTAGGGTTGCGCCCGATGAAAACCTGCCGCACGACCGGTTCGCCGAGGCGAGCCGTGTGGCCCAGCTCATCATTGGCCGTCGGAACTGTGCGCCAGCCGAGAACGGTCTGTCCTTCTGAGCGGATTATCCTTTCAAAAAGTTGCTCGCACAGGAAGCGGTAATCCCCTCTCGGGGGAAGAAAGATCATCCCAACCGCGTAGTCGCCTTCGGGAGGTAGGTCGATTCCCTCCTCCTCGGCGACCTTCCGCATGAACTTGTCCGGCATCTGCATGAGTACGCCGGCTCCGTCGCCCGTGTTCGGCTCGCATCCGCACGCGCCGCGATGAGCAAGGTTAAGCAGTACCTGCAGACCTTGAGTTACGATGGCGTTTGACTTTTCTCCCTTGATGTTAACCACGAATCCAACTCCGCACGCGTCGTGCTCATAGCGCGGGTCGTACAGCCCTTGCTTAACAGGCAGACCGGGTCGTGCATGCGGTGTGGGATGGTGACTACAAGAAGGAGTAAGTTGCTTTTCCGACATAACGACATCTCCTCAAGTATGTCTTCCGTTTCGCGGGGCGCTTTCAGAGTAGTTGGTTAGGGGATAACTACTCTGCATCCGAGCGGCTTCAGTCCGCTCCGTATGCGAAGGAAGAGCGTATGCAAAGACCGGATGACGTCATTGTCGTACCGCGAAAGCCTTGCAAACAGATGAATTCCTGGCGGCATAAACCCGCCGTCATTTCGCATAATTTACACGAGAATAACCGGTTCGTCAACTTTCCGGCCCCCTGGCTGACAAGTGGTAGCCATTCCCGTAAATGATTACTTCCACGCCGCCGTCTACGACCAGTGGGTGGCTGATCTTGACGCCCAGGACGCCGTCATAACCCTTGGCAGAGGCCTTCTCCTCGAGATCGGCTAGTCCTTGTTCAATTGCCTTCGCTATCAAGGTCTCGTAATGGGACATGCGCCCACCGACAAGATTGCGGATGTTCTCCCTCACATCCTGAACGATGTTGGCGGCGTAAACGACGACGACAACCAGCAGTTCGCCAACCTCGACGTCGTTGCGGTGTGTTCCGTCAAGTGCAATCAGGGTCACTGCCCGCTCTCTCTGTCTCTATTGCCTTCTTTAACCTGGGAGTCGGAGTCACTTCCGTTTCCAACGCTGCCTTCTGGAAGTACTAACGTCACATTCACGTCCTGACGTTGGCGGCGAGACCTTATCCTGCTCCAGAAAATCGCTAGAACGATTAGTCCCGCCAGCAGATATAAGGAATTCCTCAGGATTGGCCCCTCATAGTGCCAGAACAGAGACCAGGACAATTCACCGGAAAGAGCTGGCCTAATCGATGACAGCATGTCAAAGACTTGACTGACCCACAGTCTGTCTCCCGTTTTCAGGGCAATATAGTCAAGAGTCTCTTCTAAGTCTTGGCTTTCCAACAAGGTCACCTGGACAAACTCGACTCCCAGTTCCGTGATCAACTTCGGCTCGCGAAGAATTCGGTCAACAAGGACGTTTCTCTCCTGTGCATTCAGTTTGGTCAGATACGCCTTGGCCAGCCAGGACAGCTCGTCTGGCGAGAGCGCCTCCAAGACCTGCTTGATATGTACGGTTGGCAAGGCCAATACGGCATCCCGTTCTTCCCGCTCAAGAAGCATCGCCTTCTGAATGAGTTCAGCATCGTCCAGAAATAAAACCCGTTCCAGATCTGCCCGATCCTTGAAGTCAGAAGGAGATGCAACGCGGTACAGTTCCGTCGCGACGAGTAGTACAACTGATTCTCCAGCCAGATCTGCCCATTCGATTACGACGTCGGGATCAACGCCCAATTCGAGCATCTCAAGAACCTCGTGAGGAAGAGCAAGCAGTCGCTCAAACTGTCCCTTATCGAGCAGACTCTCCAATCTTTCCGAGCCGAGCTTTGCTTCCACCACTGAAACGAAATCGGCCAACTTTTTTACCTCTTCCACGGGGGTATTATCTAGAAGCCCTTGGAATCGGGAGTTAGTTTCGGCGAGCACTAGCACTCGTCCATACTTACTGCGGAATCCCTGCCACTGGCTGTATACATCGTTGGAAACAGAACGGGACAGTTCTGTTAAGTTCAGTTCAGCAAGAAGCTCTTCGTGCACTTCGCTGGCAATCTGTTTGCGAAGTTCAGCCTTTGTCTGGTCCTCCTGGAGTGCAGCCCGGATCTGTGGGAAGGCACCCTCGCCCGCGTTGATCACATCCCATACGATGAGACCCCCACCGATAATCCAGCCGACAAGAGGAATTGCCGAGGTGGCCAACTTCCCCAGAATGCGCACTACGATCTTTCCGGCGATGTTTTGAGCCATCTTAGCTGCAAACTGCTTTGCAAGCTGAGTCCCTACTATGACCGCAACGCCACTCAAGAGCTCTGGGTGCAACTCTAAAATATCCAGGATAGTTGCACTCTCGGGATCCGGGTCGACTACGATCTCGTCGATTCTCTCTTGAATATGTTCATCTAACACTGCCGCCATAGTCTGAGAGAACGTGTCGCCGATAAATGCCTGTACACATTGCAACGCTGAAGAAGCCGACTTGGCAGTCATCACCCGAAGTTCATCCAACAGTTCACTGGCGATGTCCTCGGACAGAAGGTTGACGGCGTTCACGAAACTCTCAGAGCCAAAAGCGTATGTGGCAACCTTTTCTGTTAACTCCTTGGTCGTATCCGCCGACCAATTGGATCTTACTCGTTCCCACCAATCAGTTTCACTACGTGCCTTTTCGACGGCCGCGTCCACAGCCGCATCAACCGTGGAATCAAGGTCTAACTCCGCCCATTTGCGATCGACAATCGCCTCTATCTCCAAACTTATCTTTTCGGGCTCGAAAATGGACTGGGTAATGGAGTTCAGCTCATCCCGCAAACGAGCCTCTTCGATCTGGTCACACTCCTGAAAGGTGTAAGTGACAGGAGGCGTTTCCTGCGCGAAGGTAGTGTGCGCCTGTATTGTCGAGGAAATTAGGAAAGCAATGAGGACTGCGTTGGCAAAGCGCGAGATTTTGCCGAAAACGCCGCCAAGACGACTCGCTATCAGGAATCTCTTATGGTGTGTTTTCATCGTGAAAATCATAGGCTGGGAGACCCCAATGTAAGTCACTTCGTCCGCTTATTGTTTTGCCTATCGACGCAACACAGATCTTCCTGAACATCTGGTCAATCTCGACAGCCTCATCCAAGCGGGTAGGCAAGGTTATCCCGCAGGATGCCACATCAGAACGGAACTTACCTTCCTGAGTGCTGATACGACAACTTCCTCGTTAGAGTTTCCGCTATGAAACGACATCTCACGCCTTGTTTCCCCCTGTCTTGAGAATGGGGCGGACAGGGGTCTCTCTTGGAGTTCGGGGAATCTTTTGACTGCTGCCAGAGCGTGCAAAAGGATACTTCATGGCCTGCCCATTCAAGAAGCTCATGTCCCGGCGCCTGAACTTTACCCCAAAGTCCCCATTCCTTGCTTTGCATTCACCTCAGCGTTAGTGCTCTAACTGCAAAAGCGGCGACTGGGATAGCCCAATCGCCGCTTGTTTGCTACCTACTCTCTTTAGATCCCTACCGTAGCTACCTCTGAATCACCCGCCGCAATCGCAACCTCAGCGTCGTCCTCATCAGCCGCACACAGCTTATTCAACGCCTGCAGATAAGCCTTCGTACTCGCCACGATAATATCGGTGTCAACCCCGCGCCCACTGAAAAGCCGCCGCCTCGGACGCCCTTGCGCCGTCCTGCTATGACCCCGGCTCTCCGGCGCCTCAATTCGAACCGTCACGTCGCCATTGGCGTCAATCCCCTCAGTCACCGCCTGCACAAGAAACTCGGTCAGTTCGTTTGGCTGTTGCACAAGTTTGTCGATACAAGAGTAAACTGCATCCACCGGACCCGCGCCAAA
>DAOUHY010000197.1:0-4008 GCA_034428435.1 Caldilineaceae bacterium
AGGGGCCAGCGTTCCTGGATTTCGGCGCCGATGCGGGCCATCATTTTTTCGGCCATGGGGACGTAGGCCTCGTAGACGAGGAAGTCGGTCTCGCGGGCGCCGTTGCCGGTGGCGGTGGCGCCGCGTACGGTGCCGGCGAAGGTGACGACGCCGCCGCAGTCGAAGCGGCTGACACGGCGGAGGATGTCGTCCTGCGACAGGGGTTTTTCTGTCAGTTCGAAGAGTTTGGCGGTCATAGGATTGGCTCAGATTATCGGGACGGCGGCTGGATACCGCCGGACACGGGGGGCAGGAGGGCGACTTCGTCGCCGTCGTGGAGGACGGTATCGCGTTGGGCGAACTCCTCGTTTACGGCAACGTAGAAGGTGCGGTCACGCAGATTGGGGACGCGGCTGTCGAGAAGGTCGCCTACGGTGGAGGATTCGGGTAGGGAGACGGTATCACTTTTGAAGCCGGCGGCCTGGCGCAGGCCGGCAAAGAGGATCAGGCGCACGTTCACTTGGCGGCGTCTCCGGTGGGCGAGGCAGAGGCGGAGCGTTGCCAGTCGCCGGAGCGGCCGCCGCTTTTGTGGAGGAGCTGGACGTTGCCGATGGTCATGGTTTTTTCGAGGGCCTTGGCCATGTCATAGATTGTCAGGGCGGCGACGCTGACGGCGGTGAGTGCTTCCATTTCGACGCCGGTGCGGCCCCGGCAGCGCACGGTGGCGGTGATGGTGACGCGGCTTTCACCTTCGTCGATTTGGAAATCGACTGCGATTTTGGTCAGCGGCAGGGGGTGGCAGAGGGGGATCAGGTCGGGCGTGCGCTTGGCGGCCATGATGCCGGCGATGCGGGCTGAGGAGAGTACGTCGCCTTTGGGGACGGCGCCGTCGCGGATGGCGGCGAGTGTGGCGGGGGCCATGTAGACGCTGCCCTCGGCGACTGCCTCGCGGGTTGTGGTGTCCTTGTGGCCGACGTCGACCATGGATGCGCGGCCGTCTTTGTCGAGGTGGGTCAGCTCTGACATTGTGGGAGCGAATGTCCTTTACAGGTCCCCGATCAGAAGGGCGTCGACCAGCTCGCCGGCAGGTAGTGTGCCCTCTATCTGGGGCAGGGCCAGGAGGGCATTGGCGGTGCGCATGCTGAGGAGACGGCTGCTGGCCTGGATGCCGGTGCTGGCGGCTGTGAAGCAGGCTTGATCTGCGTCCCAGGTGAGCGTGGCGCGGTGGTATTCGGGGCGGTAGGCGTCGAGGGGCAGGGGCTGCGCGAGGCGGGCTTTGACCTGGCGAAGGTGGGGATCTTGCCAGCCGGCCATTTTGCGCAGGGCGGGCACGACGAACAGGTAGAAGGTTACGAGGCTGCTGACGGGATTGCCGGGGAGTCCGAAGACGAGGCGGCGGCCCTGTTCGACATCGGCGGTGGCGAAGGTGACCGGTTTGCCGGGCTTCATGCGGACACGGCCGTAGTGCACGGTGCCGGCGTGTTCGAGGAGCGGTTTGACCAGGTCGAGGTCGCCCATGGAGACGCCGCCTGACGTGAGCAGGATGTCGGCCTGCATAAGACCGCGGAGGACGCGGAGCTCGAGGGCTTCCTGTGTGTCGCCGGAGATGCCCAGGTCGACAGGTTCGCCGCCGGCGGCGTGAATGGCGGCGAGGAGCATGGCGCGGTTGCTGTCGCGGATCTGGCCGGGGCCGAGGGAGTCTCCGGGCTCGATCAGTTCGTCGCCGGTGGAGAGGACGGCTACCTTGGGACGGGGAAAGACGGGTACGTTGACGATGCCGGCGGTGGCGAGCAGGCCGATTTCGGCGGGGTCGAGGCGCTCGCCGGCGGCCAGGACGGTCTGGCCTACCTCAACGTCTACGCCTACCTGACGCACGTTGGCGCCGGTTTTCGATTGCTGATTGATGCGAATCCGGGGCGTGTCTGCGGCGGCATCCAAGCGTTCCGTCTCTTCGATCATGACGACAGCGTCGGCCCCATCGGGCAAGGGGGCACCTGTTGTAATGTAGGCGACGGTACCAGGCTTGACGGTGAAGGCGGCAAGTGCGCCGGCGCTAACCTCTCCGATCTGGGGATAGTCGCCGGGACCGTCGGCGGCGATGACTGCGTATCCGTCCATCGTAGAGGCGGGGAAGGGCGGGAGCGGTTCGCGGGCGGCGATGTCGGCGGCGAGGATGGCGCCCCTTACGTCTGAGAGCGGGCGGTGTACGGGCGCCGGTGTGTGTGCCTGCGCCAGGGTTATGTCGAGGGCGTCCTCGACGGAAAGCATGGAGTAGGGTGATCTTGTGGTCATTTTTGGTCGGGTCCCTCTCGGGATTGCGTGCTGCTAGAGCTGGCAGATCAGCTCGACTTCGTTGCCGTCGGGGTCGTCTATGTAGATGGTGCGGCTGGCGAGTACGGGATGGGTGCCGCCGCGGGGCTCGTAGCCGGCGCCGCGCAGGGCCTGTTCCTGGTCGTCGAAGCGGTCGGCCGGCAGCTCGAATGCCAGGTGGTGGAGCTGGTGGCCGGTGGGCTGGCTCGCGATCTCGGAAGGCATGGGTACGATTACGATCATCTGGGGGATTCCGGCGGCGCCTTCGCCTGCTTTGAGGAAGACGTTGGGCAGTTCGGGGGGCGAGATAACTTCCAGGCCGAGGAGGTCCTTGTAGAAGGCGACGGCTTTCTGTTTGTCGCGGGTCCATAGGACGATTTCGGCGATACCGGTGATCATAGACATGGTTGATGGGCCTTCGTGTTGAGAACGCGCTTTGTTCGTAATGCGTATTGCGTAGGGGCCGGTTGGACAGGCGCGGATTTTTGCCAGGTTTTGGGCAGTATACCGAAGTCGGAGTCATATTACCAGTTTTGGTGAAACGGCTAAGGGGGCGCGGGCTGCCTGGAAGCGCATTTTGACGTCTTTCTTTCGGTCGAGGGCACAAGAGGGCAGGCACAAGGCCTGCCCCTACCGGTCATTTGAGCGTGTACGCGGGGGCGCCGATGGGGGCGAGGCGGGCAGGCACAAGGCCTGCCCCTACCGGTCATTTGGTAGGGTAAGCGGATCGGGGGTTGGCGAAACCCGGTCGAACAGGGACCTGTCGCCAATATCGACACCAGGTCGATGAGGCATGTTGTAGGAGAGGGGGCGTTGCGGGGGCGGAGCCCCCGCACAAGGGAGGGCCGACTAGGCCCGACCGCCCAGAACTGCAGTAGTTAGTAGTCAGTAGTCAGTAGTTAGTAGTCAGTGGGTCGCTGCTGGGCGGCCGCTTGAGTGTTGATTTGAGGACTGGGTATGGGTAGGTCTTGAGCTTGGGTTTGCGAGGGTTCGGCCCCTTCTGAAATGCACACTTGCTGCGGGGGCGCATGTGGAGATCGGGGGGGCTACTGTTACAATGGGGCCGCGGAGGGTGGTTGGCCGCTTTGGGATTTTTCGGGCTGTGCGAGGGATGCACGGGGGCAGACGGGAGAGAGAATCGTGCGAGAGTGGATTCGAGGAGAAGCTGACGAGCTGCTTCCGAAGCTTGTGGAGTGGCGGCGGGACTTTCACCGGCATCCGGAGCTGGGGTTTCAGGAGGTGCGGACGGCCGGGGTCGTGGCGGCGCATCTGCAGGGGTTGGGACTTGAGGTGAGCACGGGCGTGGGCAAGACGGGCGTCGTGGCGATGGTGGAGCCGGACGGTCTGCCGGAAGAGAGCGAGACGGTGCTGTTGCGTTTCGACATGGACGCGCTGCCTATCCACGAGGAGACAGGGCTGCCGTTTGCTTCGGAGAATTCGGGTGTAATGCACGCATGCGGGCACGACGGCCATACTGCGATCGGCATGGGTGTGGCGCAGCTGCTTACGAGGCATCGCAACGAACTGCCGGGGCGGGTCAAGCTGGTTTTTCAGCCGGCGGAGGAGGGGCTGGGCGGCGCGATGGCGATGATCGAGGACGGTGCGCTCGATGCGCCACGACCGGCTGCGGCGTATGGTCTGCATTTGTGGAGCCGGCTTCCGTACAATCAGGTCGTCGTGCAACCGGGGCCGCTGTGGGCGGCGGCGGACATGTTTACG
>DAOUHY010000198.1:0-3041 GCA_034428435.1 Caldilineaceae bacterium
TTCGGGCACGGCGGAGGCGACGTGGAGGCTGGCGGCGATCATGACGGGGGAGCCCCAGACGTGGGGGTTGAAGAGGATGCCGAAGGCGTTGGCCATGGAGGCGACGCGGTGCATTTCGGTGATGCCGCCGGCCATTACGACATCGGGTTGGATGATGTCGACGCAGCGGCGGCCGATAAAGTCTTTGAATTCGTAGCGGGTGCGGAGGTTTTCGCCGCCGGCGATGGCCATGGGCAGGGCGGCCTTGACCTGCAGGTAGCCCTCTACGTCTTTGGCGTTGACGGGCTCTTCGAACCAGTAGACGTCGAGGCCGGCCAGCTCGCGGCCGATGCGGATGGCCGTGGTGGCGTTATAGGCCTGATTGGCGTCGGCCATGAGGAATACGTCGGGGCCGATCGCTTCGCGGAGGGCGGCGACGCGGCGCACGTCCTGGGCGAGGGGGAGGCCGCCGACCTTGGTTTTCATGCCGGCGAAGCCGAGGTCGACGTACATGCGGGCTTCGTCGAGGAGCCGCTGCGGGATGACGCGGCCGTCGGAGGCGAGGTTCTCCTCGGTATAGTAGAGGCCGGTGGCGTAGACGGCGATGCGGTCGCGCACTTTTCCGCCGAGGAGGGCCGAGACGGGCAGGCCGCTGGCTTTGCCGGCGATGTCCCAGAGGGCGGTGTCGACGGCGCTGATGGCGCTGCCGCCGATGCCGCCGGCGACGTTGCCGTTGTAGAGGAGGCGGAACATGGCTTGCCAGAGCAGGTTGCGCTGCATGGGGTCGGCGCCGAGCAGGAGGGGGGCGAACTCCTCGTGGACGATGCGCACGGAGGGGCCGTGGAGGCCCTCGCCCCAGCCGACGATGCCATCGTCGGTGACGAGTTTGGCGAGGCCGACGTGGCGCTTTTCGGTCCAGCCCTGCGACCAGCCGAAGCCGGGTTGGATGGGGGCTTCGAGGAGGAAGGTTTCGATGGAGGCGATACGCATTGGTGGGACTCCGGGATGGTTGTTCGCGGCAGCGGGACCGCGACATTGGCAGGGCGCGGGGGTGAACGCCAAGGGTGACGGACGGCTGGTGACCAACCGTGTTTACCCCGGCACACTCTGCTGGCGGTCCAAGGCTCTATAGTACCATGCGGGGAATCAGAATTGCGATCAGGATGACGGCGAGCTGCAAACCCGTGACCCAGGCGAAGGCGCGCAGGAAGCGGCCGAGGCTGACTTTGGACGTGCGGCGGTAGCCGGCCTCGCTCCAGAAGAAGAAGACTACGGCGGCGACGGCCAGGCCCAGGAGCGAGAAGCGGTGGACAGCGGGAAGCGTCCACTGGTCGGCGCCGAGAGCGATGGCGACGGCGCGCATGGCTGGGAGGGTCGTTACGATATTGAGGATGAACAGACCGCAAGAGGTAAACCAGAGCAGGTAAAACAGGGTGACCTGTGCGGCGGCGTTGCCTACAAACTTCACATTTCTCATAGGGGGTATCCAACTATAGGGCCAGAGGCCGGGGGCAGCGGGCGTTCATGCGACGACGCCGGCCAGCTCCAATTCATTGGCGAAGTGGCACTTTGCGAAGTGTCCGGGCGCGACCTCTTCCCAGGCAGGCTCCTGCTGATGGCAGAGATCCTGGGCGTAGGCGCAGCGGGGGTGGAAGTAGCAGCCTGACGGTGGGTCGGCGGGGTTGGCGACTTCGCCTTCGAGGAGGATGCGTGCTGAGCCGCGGCGGCGGGGGTCGGGTTTGGGGATGGCCGACAGGAGCGCTTCGGTGTAGGGGTGTCTGGGGTTGGTGTAGAGCTCAAGGGTGGAGGCCATCTCGACAATTTTGCCGACGTACATGACGGCGACGCGATCGCAGATATGGGCGACGACGCTGAGGTCGTGGGCGACGAAGACATAGGTGAGCCCCATCTGATCCTGCAACTCCTGCAGGAGGTTGAGGATCTGGGCCTGCACGGAGACATCGAGGGCGGAGACCGGTTCGTCGGCGACGACGAGGTTGGGCTGGCAGACGAGGGCGCGGGCGATGCCGATGCGCTGGCGCTGGCCGCCGCTGAAGGCATGGGGGTAACGGCGCATGACCTCGGGGGCGAGGCCGACGAGACCGAGGGTGTCGGCGACGCGATCTTCGAGTTCGGTCCCTTTTGCCAGACCCATGGCGCGCAGGGGGGCGCCGATGAGCTCCAGGATGGTCATGCGAGGGTTGAGGGAGGCATGGGGGTCCTGGAAGATCATGCGCATGTTGCGGCGCACCTGGTTGAGCCGCTGGTTGTCGAGCTCGGTCACATTGACGCGTCCGAGGTTTGGGTCGCGGAAGAAGACATCACCCTCGGTGGAGGGGATGGCGCGCAGGATCATGCGTCCGGTGGTTGTTTTGCCGCAGCCGCTTTCGCCCACGAGCCCCAGTGTTTCGCCTTCGTTCACCTGCAGGCTGACATCGTCGACAGCTTTGACGTAGCCGACGGTGCGCTTGAAGAGGCCGCGGCGGATTGGGAAGTACTTCTTGAGATTGTTGATCTCAAGAAGCGAGGATGGAGATGGGACCGGGGAGGCGTTTCCGTTTTCGCGTGACATTAGACTCTTTGTTTTTTTAACGCGCTACCGCTTCGCTATTTGAGCGCTGTTGTAATGCGCTACCGCTTCGCTATCGGGGCGCGGCGTTCGCTGCGTCTCAGGTATAGAGGTGGCAGCGTACGGCATGCCCTTCATCGAGCTGAATCAGTTGCGGTTCGGCCTCGTCGCAGACACCGGGCATGAAGTCCGGGCAGCGGGGGTGGAAGGAGCATCCTTGCAGCCGCTGATAGGGGCTGGGCACCATGCCTTCGATGGCGTTGAGCTTCTCGCGCTTGTCCTGCAAGACATCTTCAAGGCGCGGGATTGAGTTCAGCAGCCCCTTAGTATAGGGATGCTTGGGATTGTAGAAGATCGAGTCGACATCGGTGCGCTCGACGACCTTGCCCATATACATGACGACGACATCCTCGGCCATTTCGGCGACGACACCGAGATTGTGGGTGATGTAGAGGATGGACATGTCGTATTCGGCCTGCAGCTCGCGCATGAG
>DAOUHY010000199.1:0-6628 GCA_034428435.1 Caldilineaceae bacterium
ATCAGTGAGGGCGTTGCGCTCAAGAGGGGAGCTTACTTCCGCGCCAAGATGCGACTGGACGGCTTTGTCTCGGTTGATGCACCGTACGAGGGCGGCGAGTTGGTGACTGTGCCGCTGCGTTTTCGGGGAGAACGGCTGGCTCTCAACGCGGACACGAGCGCGGGGGGCGCGATCCGGGTTCAGATTGAGGACGAAGACGGCACACCTATGGAAGGCTACAGCATGGGGGAAGCCGACGAAGTGAACGGCAACTCTGTTCGCCATTTTGCGACCTGGGGAGGCCGTGCGCATGTCGGCGAATTGGCGGGGCGCGTGGTGCGCTTGCGGTTCCAGATGAACGGTTGTAAGTTGTACTCCTTGCAGTTTGTCGACAACAGCTAACCGGCGTCTGCGACGGCCAGGAGGTTGGTTGATGGGCTCCCAGAACACAGACCAGAATGAAGCGTTTTCGATCGGCTCGGAGACACAGCTTTTCGTCGATGATGCCATCGTCAGTTCAAAATACGGCGTGGTGAGCACGCTCCATCCGGGGAAGAAGCTGGAGCAGCCTGTGCTATTGCCCGACCGCCCGTGGGAGGGGGGCCGTGTCTACATCTACGGCACAGTGCATTACGACGCCGACGCGCGGCTGTTTCGCATGTGGTATCTGACGAGGATAGGACGCGGGCACCAGCATCGCGCACCAGGCCTGCGTGAACGGCAGGGGGATATGATCCTCTACGCCACATCGGCTGACGGCATCCACTGGGAGAAGCCGGAGCTAGGCCTGCATGAGTTTGACGGCTCGCGTGCGAACAATATCCTCCTGTTCGATAAGCACAGCCCCACAGTGATCGTTGATGAAGCAGCCGACCCGTCGGAACGTTACAAGATGGCGGGCTGGGACTGGAGCCGCGATCAGTTCGGCTATTGGGTTGCCCATTCGGCCGACGGCCTGGTGTGGAACGAGTATGACGTCAACCCGATACTGATGAACTCGACCGAGACGCTGGAGGCGATCACGGTGGCGCACGAACGCCGTTCGGGCGAGTATTTCGCCTTTCACCGGCGCTGGGGCGACTTTGGGGGCTTTGACAGGCGCTTGATCGCGGTATGCACGAGCAGGAACTTCCTGGACTGGTCCGAGCCGGAACTTATCATCGTCAGCGATGAGGAGGACGATGCCTGGACCCAGGACCCCGAACAGCGGGGGGAGTTCTACGGTATGTCGGGCTTCGTCTATGGCGGACAGTTTCTCGGTTTCCTGCCTGTTTTCAACGTTTACCGCGACATGCGGGGGCAGGAGGTCGGGGCCGAGCAAAGCCCGTGGGACGGGCCGATTGAGGCGCAGCTGGTGCATAGCCGCGACGGGCGCAACTGGGAGCGTTTCGCTGACCGTTCGCCGATCATTCCGCGCGGGGGTCGGGGCAGTTTCGACGCAGGATGCATTCTCTGTTCAGCCGACAGGCCTATCGTCCATGGCGACGAAGTCTGGCACTATTACACTGCCATCAATACCATGCACGGCGGCCCAATGCCGCCAAAGACCGCGACCATCGCGCGGGCATCCTGGCGGCTGGATGGATTTGTTTCGCTTGACGCGGGTCATTTTGGAGGGACGGTCGAAACGGTTCCGCTCAAACTGCCGTCGGGCCAACTCGTGGTCAACGCAGATGCCTCGCAGGGAAGTCTGGCGGTTGAGATACTCACCGCGGCCGGCGAGACTCTGGGAGGGTACTCAAGCCTGGACTGCACGGCAATCGGCTCGGACAGTGTGCGTCATGTCGTTCGCTGGCAGGATCACGAGCGGCTGCCGACGGACCAGCCTTTGCGTTTGCGTTTTCATCTGGATACTGCCCAACTATACAGTTTCCGTGTCAAGACGGCGGAGAACGATTAGGGAATCGCCTGACTGCCACCAGCCAATTGAAAGGAAGTGCGGGTTATGACGACAAATGGACAGACGATCAAGTCGGGCATTTTCATCATGCCGTTTCATCCGCCGGAGAAGCCGCTGGCGCAGGGGTTTGACGAGGATATTGAGCTGGCGGTGATGGCGGATGAGTTGGGATTCGAGGAGTTCTGGATAGGCGAGCACCATACGATGCGGTACGAGACGGTTGTGGTGCCGGAGGTGTTTATCGGACGTGTGCTGGGGGTGACGGAGCGCATTCGCTTCGGCCCGTCGCCTGTCTGCGTCAACTTGCATCATCCGGCGTATCTGGCGACACGGCTAGCTTTTCTGGATCACCTGGCCCATGGGCGGCTCAATCTGTGCCTTGGGCCGAGCGGGACGAGCACGGACTATGAGCTTTATGGTCAGCATCCGAAGGACGGCGGCAGGATGACGATTGAAGCGATTGACGTCATGTTGAAGCTGTGGACGTCGGACCCGCCTTACGAACATGAAGGCCAGTTCTGGCAGTTCTCACTCAAGGAAAATGTCGATGAGGAAACCCAGTTAGGGTTCATCCACAAACCGCTGCAACAGCCGCATCCTCCGATCCTTGTACCAGGTATTGCTCGCGATTCCTATAGCTTGAAGATGGCTGGGCGATACGGTTTCGCGCCGTTTTCGGCTGCTGTGGCGGCGGGGAATGTGCTGGCGGACAACTGGGAGACATACGCACGCAGCGCGGAGGAGGCGGGAAGAAAGCCGGACCGGGCCGACTGGAGAGTGGCGCGGGCGATCTTTCTGGCTGATACGACTGAAGAGGCGGTGAAGCGGGCGCGGACCAACTCGGTAGGGAAGAATTATGAGTATCTCGCCAAACTGATGGATAAGACGCGGGGCAGGGACGTTCTCAAGCGGGACCTGGAGATGTCGAACGCTGACTGCAATATTGACTTCTGGATGTCGGAACAGATCATCGCGGGCGACGTGGACCATGTGCTGGAGCGGCTGCTGGCGCTGATGGAGGAGAGCGGACCGTTCGGTACTTTGGTCCTGATGGGGTTTGACTGGGACGATAAGGCGAGCTGGCTGCGCAATATAGAGCTTTTCGCGACCGAGCTAATGCCGGCGTTTAACAAGGCTGTAGCTTGAGCCGTTCTGGTTTCGGGACGCAGCGGCCCGACTTCGAAGAGCAAGGCAGGGACGAGAAAGGACAGAGGAGTTGGCGAAACGCATCCGGTGGCTAGGGCACCCGCTGGAATGACGGCGCAAAAGTGGGGCAGGCTGGTGTCAGGGGGGCGTTGCGGGGGGAATCCCCCCGCACAAGGAAGGGCCGAAGGCCCGGTCGCCCGAATGCGAGGAGAGAGGGGAGAAGAGAGAGAAAAACCTTCCAGACCTCACTTTGGATCGCGAACATTCGGAGGATTAGTCGCCAAACAGAAGCGAGTGTTCGCCAACCCGGTCAGATGGAGTATAGTTTCACATAATGGCGGCACTCAGAGAGAAAGAGGCACCCTGATCAGGAGACAGTTCAATGAAACTCAGCCAGCAGCAACTCCAGTTTTTTGAGACATTTGGATTTCTTCACTTTCCAGGACTGGTAAAGGAAGAGATCGGCTGGATTACGGAAGATTTCGAATCGATCTTCGCAACTAGCGGCCAGGTGCATGATGGGACTCAGCGTTCCTGCATTGTGCCCTTTATCGATCAGCGGGAGCGGCTGTGCACGCTCTTGGATCATCCCAGTATTGATGGGCTTATCAGCAGCATTTTGGGAGACGATTTCAACTATCTCGGTGGTGACGGCAACTTTTACACCGGCGATACGCGCTGGCACAGTGACGGCTTTCACATGATCGGAAAATACCTGAAGGTGGCCTTCTATCTCGATCCGCTGACGTCTAATACCGGTTGTCTACGTGTGATTCCGGGTTCGCATCGGGTGGACGTGGAAGACTGGTCGGCCCGGCAGGCACGTGAGGCCTCCGATCTGTGGGGAATCTCGCAGCAGCAGGTGCCGCACGTGGCATTGGAGACGCAACCGGGAGACGTTGTGGCCTTCAACCACAATCTGATGCACGCTTCGTTTGGCGGCGACACGGCCCGGCGCATGTTCACGATCAACTGCTGCGCCTATTGCGAAACGCCCGTGGAGATTGAGGAGTTGGAGAAGTTCGTGGCGGGCGGCGCCCGTTTCTGGAAAGACCAGATGCATTCCGAGGTCATGCGCAATACCGCCTCGCCTGCGCGGATGCGGCATTTGGAGCAGGTAATGGCACACGAGAGCCATCTGCCAGCGCTGTCGGCCAAGGCGCGGGCGGAGATGGCGGAGCCTGCCCGGGGGTAGGGCTATGGCGGACAAGATCAGGATTGGCGTTGTCGGCTGCCGGGTCGGTCGGGCTTGGGTCGAAGGCGCGCACGCGGGCGATGATACGGTCGCCTGGGCTGTGGCTGACCTGAACCAAGATCTGGCGCGGAAGGTGGCGCAAGAGAACGATGTCGCGCGGGTCTACGGAGACTATCGTGAGTTGCTGGCCGATGACGAGGTCGACGCGGTCGGAGTCGCCACGGCGCCGGACGTGCGCAAGCCGATGGTACTTGACGCGCTGCGGGCTGGCAAGCATGTGCTGGTGCAGAAGCCGCACGGCATCAACGCCGCGGATGTTGAGGAGATCAATGCGGCCGCCGCGAGGAGTGGAAAGACACTTGTCTACTCCTATTTCATGCGCCATGAGGAGGAGAACAAGAGGAGCCGATCGCTTATCGCTGATGGAATGATTGGGCGTCCTTACCACGCGCGCGTCCACTACCACTATCGAGAGCGGGGCGTAGACTATGAGCCGCCGGCCGGCCGGGAGTGGTTGTACCGCTGGGGCCTGAAGGGGGGCGCGTTGGGGCAACACGGTTCCCATTACCTCGACCAGGCCTGGTATTTGCTGGGCTGTCCGGAGCCACAGTGGGCCTTCGCAGTCAGCCACAGCGCGTTTCCGACTCGGCTTGAGGTAGAGCGCCATTCTGAGGATTACATGAGCTTCCTGGTGGGATGCGCCGGGGGCATCACCATTCAGATGGACACGTCTGCGGTCATTGCCACGTGGGCGGACCGGGCGTGGGACCTGCGTCTGCGGGTCCTGGGCACGGCTGGGACGGTTGAGGTCGAGTCGACGCGGCTGGCTTCGGGGCAGACACGTTCGGGTACGCGCCGGCTGTTGGGCGCAATTTACAACGAGGGCGACAGTTTTGTAGAGGAGAATGCGGAGCACGGAAGCGGGGACTTTGAAGGGGAGATCCGTGACTTTGCCGCAGCCATCCGCGGAGAGCAGCCTCCGGATGTGTCGCCTGCGGATGCGTTGACGTTCATGAAGCTGCTGGATGCTATCTATCTGAGCGCGGAGACCGGGGAAAAGGTGCAGGTCGCCGCGTAGAGGGTGGACTGGTTTGCAGCGGCGACCTGGACGGGTTTGTGCCTTCAGCCACGCGCCGGCTCTTTCATTGTCTTTTTCAGTTCGCGCGTCAAGTCTGCCAGGTGGGTGTCGTTGGCCCTGACCTGCTCGAGATGGACCATACGCTCCGGCCCGGCGGTGGCGATCATGGCTTCGCCGTGAATGCGGTCGATCCAGAAGCGCGCCTCGCGGCCGAGTACCTCGCGCAGCTCTTCGAGCCGGTGCTCCGGGTAGCGGCGTGAGAAGTTCATGGTGTACATGCGGCGGCGCTCTGAGCCCCCGAAGGCGGCGTGTTTGAGATTGTGGTTGAACACGACGATGTCGCCGGGCGTGGTCTCCAGGATCAGTGCCGGTACGTCGGGCCCTTCCTTTCCCCAGATCTTGCCGCTTTCCCGAATATCCTTCTCAAGAGCATCGGCGTAGGCATCACCGGCGCGGTGGCTGCCGGGAATGACGCGCAGTGCGCCGCTGTCACGCGTGAGGGGGTCGAGGTAGAAGGCGATCTTGATGCTGAGAACGCGATCGGCGTTGTAGCCGTCGGAGTGCCAGCGCGTATCGCCGGCGTAGTAGTTGCCGTCGCCGCTTGTGTAGTTGAAGTCGTCGCCGCAGATGCTGGCGGCGATTTCGTGGATGCGGGAGTCGTCGAGAAGGGAGCTGAGAAACTCGCTCTTGTCGGGGAAGGGAAGGATGCAGGAGCGCTGCACACCATCGTGATGGCGCCCGTGGTGGCCGCCGCCGTGTGCAGCCCAGATGGCTTCGAATTCGTCGATGATTCTGTCTGCGCAGTCGGCCAGCAGGCCGGGAAAATAGAGATAGCCGAAGGTGTCGAAGAATGCCAGCTGTTGCGGTGTGAGTCGAGTCTGCGCCACTGTGAACTCTCCTTTAATCTGACAATACGGTCCTCTGACTGTTGTCGACCGTACAACGATCTTCTCTGACGAAATAGTAGTGGCAATTTCAGGGAATTGCAACCTGTATAGATGAGGCGGGTGCATCCCAGATTTGGGGCGGCAACAGTCTGGCGGGAATCCATGGCTGCGGTGGCTGAAATCAGTTAACGTCTTTTGGCGAGACGCAGTGCAGGCCCGGCCTGGCATTGCGGTGGAGTCCGCCAGTAGGGCGTGCGAGGGCAGGCACAAGGCCGGCACCCACAGGGACTTGATGGGACTGGGGGACGTGGTCTGGCGAAATTCTTTCGACTGGGCACCCGTTACGAATATCGACACCAGGTCGGCGAGGCATGTTGTAGGAGAGGGGGCGTTGCGGGGGCGGAGCCCCCGCACAAGGGAGGGCCGAATAGGCCCGACCGCCC
>DAOUHY010000200.1:0-18892 GCA_034428435.1 Caldilineaceae bacterium
GGGCGGTCGGGCCTATTCGGCCCTCCCTTGTGCGGGGGCTCCGCCCCCGCAACGCCCCCTCTCCTACAACATGCCTCATCGACCGGGTGTCGTTATTCGTAACAGGTGCCTAATCGAAGGTGTCCAGCCAGACCCCGTTCCGCCAGTCCCATCAGATCCCCGCAGGTGCCGGCCTTGTGCCTGCACTCTGCCTTCGTCAAAGCCTGTATGCGATATCAGTCGCCGTCGCCACGATTCCCGCGTCAGATTGCCTCCATCCCAAAACCTGTGTCCCGCCCAGCCGCCAGCCCGCAAATCCTGAATCAGACAACCCCCAAAACGCATGCAAACTCTCGCTAACTCTCATGAACTCTCGCCCGACTGCCCCAACACACTCCCGCCATCCTGCAAATCCGAAAAATCCCGTAAATCCTGATTCAGACAACCCCCCAAACGCACGCAAACTCTCGCAAACGCTCATGAGTTCCCATGACACCGCACCTTAACCAACCTGGACCTTGTCAACCTGTAAGATGCTGCTAAAACAGCCCCCTTATTCCCAAAGACCAGAGAAAACTCTGATCTGGCGCGTTGCAAAGATATCCAACTGATGCTATCAATAGATCAAATCCATCCAACCCAACTTCCACCCCATCATCGAGTCCTTCAGGAGAACAACCAATGCCTAGTATGACCGGTGGCCGGTTCATCGCCGAAATGGCACATGGATATGGAATCACACACGTCTTCTTCATGCCCTACATCGGCCCCAGGGCTCTGATGGAGATGGAAAAACTGGGGATAAAGCGCGTGCAGACCCACGGCGAAAAAGCCGCTGCCTACATGGCCGACGCCTACGCCCGTACAAAACGCGCCCCTGGCCTCTGCATGGCCCAGGCTGTCGGCGCCCTCAACCTGGCTGCCGGTCTGCAGGACGCCTACCTGGCCTGCTCCCCGGTCGTCGCGCTCACGGGACGTGAGCTGCTCATCAATCAACAGCGACACGCCTACCAGGAAGTCGACCACGTCAATCCCTTTTCGGCCGTGTCAAAGTACAGCGCCTACGTCTCTACCCCCGAACACCTGCCGGTCTACCTGCGCCAGGCATTTCGAGCCGCCACAACGGGCACGCCTGGCCCCGCCCACCTCGACTTCGAGGGGATAGCCGGCCAGGGCGTCGTCGAAGCCGAGGCCGACCTCGAAATCGTTGTGGAAGAAGCCTTTACCCGGCTTCCCCCATTTAGGCCCGAGGCAGAGCTCTCCACAATCGACGCCGCCCTCCAGCTTCTTGACCGCGCCCAACGCCCGGTCATCGTCGCCGGCGGCGGAGTCGTGGCCTCCGAAGCCCGTAACGAGCTCATCGAATTGGCCGAGAAACTTGCAATCCCCGTGGCAACGTCGCTCAACGCCAAAAACATGT
Organism: Caldilineaceae bacterium; assembly: GCA_034428435.1. GTDB lineage: Bacteria > Chloroflexota > Anaerolineae > Caldilineales > Caldilineaceae > Bin5. The sequence goes on from DAOUHY010000200.1 coordinate 1,400, forward strand.
TCCCCTCAAATCACAATCTGGCTGTAGGCGTTCCAGGCTCGTACTCCCGCGCCTGCTCAAACCAGCTCATGTTTGAAGCCGATCTCGTCTTCTTCATCGGCAGCCACGCCGGCGGCCAGGTGACCAACGCCTACCAGATTCCCCCCCAGGACACGCCAATAATCCAGCTTGACATCAACCCCGAAGAGATCGGCCGCAACTACCCCGTCCAGGTCGGTCTGCAAGGCGATGCCAAGAGCAGCCTCAGGCGCATGATCGACCGCGCCGCCCCTGGCAATACCCGCGCCACCTGGCTCAGTCGCGTTCAGGAACTGGTCCAGCAGTGGAAAGAGGACGTCTCCCATCTGGTTAACTCCGATATCCTTCCCATGCGTCCCGAACGCCTCTGCCGCGAACTCAGCGATTACCTGCCGTCCGACGCAATTCTCGTTTCCGACACCGGCCACGCCGGAGTCTGGACCGGGACCATGCTAGACCTGAAACACGCCGACCAGAGCTACATTCGCTGCTCAGGATCGCTCGGCTGGGGCCTGCCCGCCGCCATGGGTGCCAAGTGCGCACAGCCCGACCGCCCCGTCCTCTGCTTCACCGGCGACGGCGGCATCTGGTATCACATCGCAGAGCTTGAGACCGCAGTACGCTGCGGCATCAACACCGTGACCGTAGTCAACAACAATCACTCCCTCAATCAGGAACAGGGCGGCGTAGAGCAGACATACGGAGGCCGGACTGCCGGCTCCGACGAGCTCTGGCTATTTGACGATGCTGACTTCGCCAGGATTGCCGAGTCTTTCGGCGCCCTCGGAATCACTGTCAACAAGCCGGGCGAGCTCCCCGGGGCACTCGACCGCGCCTTCGCCTCAGGCCGACCGGCCGTGGTTGACGTCAAAACGCACGTCGAAGGCATTGCCCCCCGCGCTTGGATGCCGGGCGGTTAACAGACTGAACCGGTCCGCGCGAGTTACGGCCCTTATGGGTCTTCCAGTTTGCTCTGGGTTTCGGCGGTCTGCTAGAATGCTCGTGGCTTGCCGCGGATCTGAACGTCGTAGCCTGCAGTGAAATAAAGCTTCCTTCCGGTCAGAAACGGGCAAATCTCACCTGAACACTCGGTTCTGCACAGGCAAGCCGGCTGTCCTGTATCGACCCAATAAAGTGGAAGGTCTTGCATGAAAGCAACGCTCTATCTGGACCCAATGGCCGAGCCGGTGGCCGTGCTGGACGAAGTCAAAATCGTGGAGTTCGGCAGCGACAATCACCCGGAAGACCAGCGCGTCCGAATCTATTACGATACCAGTAACCTCAACGCCGCAAAGACGATGGTCGAACTTCACCGTGATCGCAAGATGACGGTCAAGCTGGAGGACGGCCGCTCCGCCCCCGCACTGATCACGCACGCAAGTCTCGATGCAAAGGGCCGGTTTGTAGGCGTCCTGAGAGTTCTCGGACCTCTGGCCTGAGATCGAACTGTGATCCCATTCCACCCCGGCTAACCCCACCGCGCACCTCAGCTACAGGGCCAACCCGCTATCTTGCCCGCCTACTGCCAACAACTTTATGGTCGCTGAACAGCAACTGCGCCCTGCACAGGAGGAGATCCTCACCTACGATGGAGGTCGCCTCGGAATCAGCGCTGTGCCTGGCAGCGGCAAGACCTTCACCCTGAGCCACCTGGCCGCCAAACTGGTCCACAAGCTGTCAGCCACAGGCCCCCTGGATGATCGGGAAGTCCTCGTCGTCACCTTTACCAACGCCGCCGCAGAGAATTTCCGCAGCAGTATCGGTCGCGTCGTCGAAAGCCGTCGCCTCCTCCCCAGCGGCTTCCGCGTCGGAACAATCCACAGTCTTGCCCATGAAATCGTCCGCGAACGCCCCGGCCTGGTTGCCCTCGGTGAAGACTTCGACATCATTGACGAAAGAGTGAGCCAGGACATCAAACGTCAGGCGGTAAACAACTACCTGCAGACCAATCCCGATTTCCTCGGCGCATATATCAGACCGGAGGACCTCCAGAATCCCCGCAACATGGAACGCCAGCTTCCCGGCGCCGCGCAGGAAATCGCCGACGCCGTCATTCGTCGCGTCAAGGAGTTGCGATCCGATCCCGAGACCCTCGAAAACCTGCTGCAGCGGCAGTCCGGCGCCTGGCCTCTACTCTCGTTTGGACTCCAGGTCTGCCGCGACTACCAACGCGGCCTCAGTGTGCGCGGCGGCGTTGACTTTGACGACCTCATCCTCCTCGCCCTCCAGGCCCTCGAGACCGATGACAACCTCCTGGCGCGTCTGCAACAGCGCTGGCCCTACGTGCTTGAAGACGAAGCCCAGGACAGCAGCGCCCTGCAAGAGCAGATGCTCTCCCTGCTGACCGCAGCCCACGGAAACTGGGTCCGTGTAGGAGACCCCAACCAGGCCATCAACACAACCTTTACCAGCGCCGATCCCCGCTTTCTCAGAGAATTCACAAATAGGGAATCTGTCCGTTCCCTCCCCCTGCCCAACTCAGGCCGAAGCGCCATGCCCATCATCGAGCTGGCCAACTGTTTCATCGATTGGAGCCGTCAGGAGCATCCCGTTCTCTCGCCGGACCAAGCCCTCTCCCCACCCTACATTCTGCCCACCGAGGAAGGCGATCCCCAGCGCAATCCCGAACCCGGAGACCCGGCCGTCTACTTCTATGACCCACCTCTCACCCCCGCCGATGAGATCCGAATTCTGGTGACCAGCCTGCAACGTTGGCTGCCTAAGCATCCCGCAAAGACGGTCGCCGTGCTCGTCCCCGATAACCGCCGCGGCGAAGAGTTCAGCCATGCTCTCGAAAACGCCGGCATCCCATTCGACGATTCGCTGCTCCGCTCCACGAATACAACCCGCGTAGCTGTAGACGCGCTCGTCAAGGCAATGCGCTACATCAGCCAGCCCGCCAACCCCTCCCATCTGCGTTCATTATGGACCGATGTCTGGTGGGCGCGGCGAAGTTGCTCCCATACCCCTCTGCAGCCGGATGCGGAATCCGCCCCGCCTGGCTCAGAGGAGTCGCCGCCATCTTGGCTTGCAGCTGCTTCGGAACCCAACCAGAACGCGCACGAAAGTGAACTGCCCCCGCCGGCGATGCGCTTCGAAAAAGCGCTCGGCCAGCTCCGACTTCCGGAGCGCTTCGTCTACCCTGCGGCCGGCGACGACTGGCTGCAGGAGCTAGACTGGATCGACGACTTTGACCGCTTCCGGCCCGTAGTAAACCGGTTCCGCCAAGACCTCAGACGCTGGTGTTCAGCCGCGGTGCTGCCCGTCGACGAGCTGGTTCTCACCCTCGGACAGGACCTCTTCACGGAAGCGCCCGAACGCGCCCTGGCCCACAGCGCAGCCATCCTCCTGGCAAACAGCGTCCGCGAGCGGCCTGAGCTGCGACTGCCCGAACTGACAAAGGAGTTGGAGCAAGCCGCCGCCAACAAGCGCCGCTTTCAGGGGTTTGGCGAAGAGACGCGGGGGTTTCAACCACCCGCCGGCAAAGTGACCGTTGCAACCATGCACACGGCTAAAGGCCTGGAATGGGACCGTGTCCATCTGGCATCCGTCAGCAACTATAGTTTCCCCAGCGGCGCAGACCACGAATACTACCGTGGGCAGCCCAGATTCATTCGCGACAACCTCAATTTGACGGAGGAAGCCCTGGAGCAGACCAGGCAACTTCACATGGGGACGCTCGACGAATTCATCGAAGGAGAGGCGACTCGAGAAGCTCGGCGGGAATTTGCAGCCGAACGCCTGCGTCTCCTCTACGTTGGCATCACTCGCGCCCGCCAGGAGCTGGTCCTGACCTACAATACCGGCAGATTTCATGACACGCGACCGAATGAGGCTGCCTTGGCCTTCACGGAATTGGCGCAAGCCTGGCAGAAGGTCAGAGCCGGGATTGAAATGTAAGCAAAGCGTTTGGAGTCGGTTCTCAGGCCAGCCCCCCTGGGCGCATTTTTCGCTTCCGCTCCCGTAGGACTGTCTGAAATGGCCGGCCTGTAACACTGTTTCCAAGTCCCGCGCCGCGCTCTCCAATCTATCGGATCCACCAATGCGTCACACGAAGGTTCAGCGATACTGCGAATCCGTAATCGAGGCCGGCTGGCTGGCCGCTATGATAATCGCGCCGCTCTTCTTCAACGCCTACTCCAGCCGCGTCTTCGAACCGGACAAGATCAGTCTGATCCGTTCCATCTCCCTGGTCATGCTCCTGGCCTATCTCGTAAAGGTTCTTGACGGCGGACCGCTCTGGCTGCCCGCCGGCGCAGAACCGCCTCAGGCGCGTAACATCGTCCCAACTGCACCCGACGGTGCGCAGCCCCTGTTTGAATGGAAACTTGGCAGCCTCTGGAAGCAGCCGCTACTGCTGCCCGTTCTGCTGCTGGCCCTCGCCTATTCTCTCAGTACCCTCCTTAGCATTTCGCCGGCTGTCAGTTGGTGGGGCTCCTACCACCGCCTTCAGGGCGCCTACACCTTCTCAAGCTATCTCATCATCGCTCTCCTCACCGCCGCCCACCTGAGACAGCCGTCCCAACTGCGGCGCCTACAACACACGGTAATCATCACCAGTCTCCCCGTCTCCATATATGGCGTCTTCCAGCATTTCGGCAAGGATCCCCTGCCCTGGGGCCAGGACGTCACCGCCCGCATCACCTCCAGCGCCGGCAATCCCATCTTCCTCGCCGCACATCTGATCATGGCCTTCTTCCTCACCCTCGAACGCACCTTCTCCTGCTTCGCCTATCTGCTGTCCAGCGGTCCCCAGCCAGATGACGCCGCATCGCCCCAAGAGCACAGGCAGACCTCCGCCGGCGAACCAGGTCTGGCCGGTGTCCTGGCAGGCGGTTCCTATCTGTTTGTCCTCGTAGTTCAGTTGCTCGCCATCTTCTGGTCCCAGAGCCGCGGACCTTGGCTCGGCCTCGCCAGCGGAATGTACGTTTTTGTTCTCCTTCTCCTGACCGCAATGCGTCCGCGCAACTACCGCGCCTGGACCGCATCCTGGGTCGGACTCGGCGTCGCCGGCCTCCTTCTGCTTGTCCTCCTTAATACGACCGCGCTGGGTAACGCTTTCAGGCAAGTTCCAATCTGGGGGCGTCTGACCACGATGCTGGACAGCGCCACAGGCACGGGCCGGGTCCGTGTCCTGATCTGGGAGGGCACCGTCAAAATGATCGCCCCCCACCAGCCGCTGACCTATCCCGACGGCAACGACGATCCCTTCAACCTGCTGCGTCCCCTGATCGGCTACGGCCCCGAAACACTGTGGATGGCCTTCAATCGCTTCTATCCACCTGAGCTGGCCCAATGGGAGTCCCGTAACGCCAGCCCCGACCGCGCCCACAACGAGACCTGGGACAGTCTGGCCATGACAGGCGTTGTCGGCCTGCTGGCTGCTTCGCTCCTCTTCCTCTCTATCTTCTACTGGGCTCTGCGCTGGCTCGGTCTCATCCGTTCCCGTCGCGATGGCATACTCTTCCTTTCCATGCTCATCGGCGGAGGCCTCCTCCTCAGCCTCCTCTTCCTGCTGCGCGGCGTAAGCGTCGGTTTCCTCGGCGTGAACTGGCCCACCGGCCTGATACTCGGACTCATTGCCTACGTCACTCTGGCGGTCTTTCTTCAGCCGGGGTCGTCAGCCCAGCCCGCTCAACGCCCCCGCCAACTCCTTTTGGTCGCCTCCCTGTCCGCAATCATCGCCCACTATGTTGAAATTCACCTCGGCATCGCCATCGCATCCACGCGCATCTATTTCTGGACGATCGTGGCCCTCATGCTGGCGCTGGGCATGCGCTGGCTCAACCCGGAGACCTTCGCCTCCGGCGAAGACACCGCGGGTCAACCCGCGCCCAATGCCTCGCAGGACGTGAACCTTGGAAACAAGCGTTCTGCCACACGCGCACGCCAGAGGCGCGGACGCCGCCAGGCAAGAGGTTCCGCCATGTCTTGGGACCTCCGCCTGCCTACAACAATTCTGCCCGACACTTTGGTGATTCTGACGCTGGTCTTCCTCTTCACGGTCAATTTCCAGGGACTGTCGAATCCATTCTCGATTCTGTTCGCCGGGCTGGGCTCTCCCGCCCCGTCCACATCTGCCGGCAGCCTGACCGACATCCTGTGGCTCGTCTTTTTCACTTGGCTGATCGCGACCGTACTGGGCGCCGCCGCCGTCATGTTTCAACTTCCAGGTCTGGCGCCGGCGCCGCGCACAAATCAAAGCGCTTCACCGGCCCGCCGCCGCAATAGAGCAGACGATAGGGGCTATACCGTGTCTACAGGCCGCGTTTTGGCGCGTTCAGCGGCTCTGTACGGCCTGCTGCTGTGCGCCGCCTGGCTGATCTACGGCCTCATCCACGCCGCCAGGCTCCTGCCCAGCGCCAGAACCGGTACCGTAGCCGAGCAACTCAACCATATCGCCGGGCACTACAGCCTGTACACCTGGATGGTTGTCCTCTGGTGCCTGCTGGCAGGACTGGTCCTCGCCTGGCATGATCTGGCCGAGACGAGACGTGACTGGCTCGGCCGCGGCCTGGCTACTGTCGGCGCAACGCTTCTCTTCACGGCAGCCGCCGTCTATATCATTGGGGGCATCAACATTGCTCAGGTGCGTGCCGACATATTCTACAAACAGGGCCAGAGTTTCGACGCCTCCGGCGCTTGGGTGGAAAGCTCAGATCTGTACCGTCGTGCCCTGTCAGTTCGACCTACAGAGGACTACTATATGCTTTTCCTCGGCCGCAGCCTGCTTGAACAGGCTGCGCACGCGCCCAGCACAGCTTCCGGCAATCTGCCGGCCGAACCCTCCCTCCAGGACATCTTGAATCTGGATGTCGATGATATCGCAAGACTCAGTCAGGTAGGCGTCCTCGCAGCTGCCGGGACCGTTCTGCAAAGAGCCCAGGAAGTTAATCCTTTGAACACAGACCACACCGCCAATCTTGCCCGTCTGCACCGGCGCTGGTCTACCCTGTCCCAGGATCCCCAGGACCGCATCCCGCAACAGGAGCTTAGCCTGCAATACTATGACGCTGCCCTGTCTCTGAGCCCCAATGTTGCCCATCTCTGGAATGAACGCGGCCAGGTCCTGGCCTTGATGGACCGGGTCGATGAGGCGGAAGCTTCATTCCAGCACAGTCTGACCCTGGACGACCGCTTCGAAAACACCTATGCCTTCTTGGCAGAGCTGTTTTCGCGGCAGAACGAGTCGGAGAAACTGTCCCGGATTCTGGATCAAGGTCTTGAAAAGCTGCCCAATAGCCTGGCCTTACTCACCCACAAGGCATCAGAACAGTCGAAAGCCGGAGACCTGGCCGGCGCATATGAGACGATTCTAAGGACTTTCGACAACCACCCGACTGACCTCAATGCTGTACGCAATCTGATCCTACTCGCGCGCGCGCTCAACCGCCCTGAAGAAGCATCCCGTTGGGCTGAACGAGCCGTGGCCTTGATCGAAAACGGCCATGGACACAAAGACTTGGTCGTCGCTGTGTATCGCCTCGTCGCTGATGTCAACGAGGAAAGCGGACTGCTTCCGGCGGCAGTCGACGTCCTGCAACGCCTAATGGACCTCGCCCCCGAAGATTACCGCTATCCCTTCCGGATGGCCCGGTTGCATACTGAGTTGGGCGACAACCGTCAAGCCCGCCAGTTCGCAGAATCTGCTCTGTCTCTCGCGCCCGACAGCGAGAAGGCCGGCATCCAGTCCTTTGTCGATTCCCTTGAATAGCCGGACTGGAGTATGAATCGTGGTGGGCACATGAGTTCCTTTCTTCTGATGGCGGCTAGCGCTCTCGTCATCGCCATCGGCGGCACACCCCTGGTGCGCTATGCGGCCCTGAAACTGGGCATCCTTGACAACCCCTCAGCGCGCAAAATCCACAGCGCCCCCGTGCCCCTGATGGGTGGTGCCGCCATCTACGTGGCCTTTATCGCTGCCCTTGCCCTCTGGGGCGAACGCAGCTACGTCAACGAAGTCGTCGGAATCTTCGTCGGCGCCACCCTGGTCAGTATCGTCGGCGCGCTCGACGACAGCCGCGGCATGGGGAGCTACCTCAAGCTCCTGTTTCAACTCGCCGCCGCCTTCATTCTCATTCTCTCAGGCGTGCAAGTCCGTCTCTTTCACGGCGTGTTGGACATAGCCCTGACCCTGCTCTGGGTCGTCGGAATCACCAATGCGTTCAATCTCTTGGACAATATGGACGGACTCTCCAGCGGCGTTGCCACAATCGCCGCCGCCTTCTTCACGCTCCTGGCCGCCATGAGCGACCAATACCTCGTCGGGACCTTGGCCGCTGCCCTCTTCGGCGCCTGCATCGGCTTTCTCGTCTACAATTGGAATCCGGCCCAGGTCTTTATGGGTGACACAGGCAGCCTGTTCCTCGGATTCCTCCTGGCCGCCGTCGGCATCAAGCTGCGTTTCCCCGCCAATAGTGCAAGCATTACTTGGATGATTCCTATTCTCGTACTGGCATTGCCCGTCTTCGACACCACCCTTGTCTTCTTCAGCCGCCTGCGACGTGGCAATAATCCTCTCACCACTGCGGGCAAAGACCACGTCAGCCACAGGCTCGCCCGGCGAACCGGAAGTCAGCGCGAAGCGGTCCTTCTGTGTTATCTTATAGCAGGAGGAACCGGTCTGGCCTCCATTTTCTTGACTCAAGCCAACTTGCAGGAGGCTGTCATAGTCGGGCTCGCTTCACTCCTGCTGGCAATGTTCGCTCTGTGGAAACTGGAGTTCCAGGACACCTGAACCTGTGCATCCGACCCGCCAGCGGCCCGGCATCCCGCTATATTCCGAGAAGGAGTCTGTTTTGTTCCCTGAATCCCAATGTAAGCGCACCCCAGCCAAAGATTCCCCTGGACGCCAAGGCAGGCCCGCAAATCAAACGTCTGCAAGATATGGTTGGGCCGATGGAAACTGTCTCTCCAAAAGGGCCGCCCGTTTCATTCAGCCCCCTGCAAGCTCGGCTATTCTCCTCCTGATCCTCCTTGCCCTCGCCTTCTCATCCTGTACCGCCCCCACCCAGGCAACCGAAGATTCTCAGGAAGTTGAAGAAGGGGCCGCAGCCGCCCTCGAACCCGCCGAACGCAATGGCATGTACGAAACAGGTCCGGATATGACCATCGATCCGGAAGCCGAATACTACGCCGTCTTCAAGACCGAGAAAGGTGACATTCGAATAAAACTGTTTGCAGCGGAAGCGCCGGTTACAGTCAACAACTTCGTCTTCCTCGCCCGCGATGGTTTCTACAACAACACTCACTTTCACCGGGTACTGGAAAACTTCATGGCCCAAGGCGGAGATCCAACCAACAGCGGTGCGGGAGGCCCCGGCTACCAATTCCAGGATGAGATTGTAGCCAGCCTGCAGTTCGATCGCGCCGGCCTCCTTGCAATGGCAAACGCAGGCCCCAATACCAACGGCAGCCAGTTCTTCATAACCTTCGCCGAAACGCCCTGGCTGAACGGCAACCATACCATCTTCGGCGAGGTCGTCGAAGGAATGGACGTGCTCTTTTCCATCTCCTTGCGCGAGCCAAGAGGAGCCAGCTCCCCGGGCGATCGCCTGGAAACTGTCGAGATTGAAGAAGGGGAATAGCCGCGGGCGCCCTGACCTTCATCCTTCCGCACGCAGATTCGAGTGCCGGTCAGCAAGGATGCGGTTAGTCTAGGTGCTGCCTTGATACCCTTTCCTTCGCCGGTCCTCTGTAGTTTCGGGGTGAGAATGACTTACAATACACCTGAAATCGCAGAGGACTGGATGGCCCCTATGCTGCTGAATGCCTCAATGCCTGTGAGGCCCCGGCCAGAAAAAGACGAAGTCTACTGGAGTTACACAAGTACTGATCTTGAAGAGCAACCAAGAGTCCTCGCCCCCATTCTCCCTGACGAAGTGGACAGGATTCAGACGCGAGTAAAGCCATGGACTCGACCAGTGACGCTGAACTGATTCAGGATGAGGCCCGTCGCCAGGAAGGCAACGCAAGTTCGGCCTTTCCTGAGGAAGCCGGGGAAGGTGACCGCAACGCCTCGAGACCCAATCCGTGGATCACAGCTCTTCAGATACTCGGAATCCTCGCGATCGTCGTTGGCGCATTCTGGCTCGGCACCCAAAGAGAACTGGTGCAGCGGTTCAGCCAGTGGGGGTACCTGAGCAGCTTTCTGATCAGCCTGATCGGAAGCGCGACTGTCATCCTGCCCGCCCCTGGCCTGGCCCTCATTCTCGCCTTGGGCGCCCACCTGAACCCCGTCCTCCTCGGAGTCGTTGCCGGCTTCGGCAGCGGGCTGGGAGAACTGTCCGGCTACCTGGCCGGCAAGGCCGGACGCAATCTCGTCAATAGCGAGGGAAGGTTCAACGCCTTTCTCCACAGAATGACCACTCGCTTCACCTCTCCCGCTCTGTTCGTTCTTGCTATACTCCCCTTGCCGATCTTCGACTTCGCCGGCATTCTCGCTGGCGCCCTGCGCATGCCCGTCCTGCACTTTCTTGCGGTCGTGATCAGCGGAAAGATCATAAAGCACGCGCTGGCCGCCTACCTTGGCGCAGAGTTCTTCGAGATGTTGCTTAACAACCTTGGCGCCTGAATCTCGTAGCACGGTGCCGCTGCCGCCAGGGGCGCCCCCTTCCAATCCCGGACGGCTCGTTTCAAACTTAGGGGCCGCCCCTTTAGGAGCCTGGAGCCATGTCCAATCGAATTCTCCGACTGTTGCCGCCGCTTCTGCTGGCTTTCACATATCTGGGATGTGGCGCCAGCGCGCCAGAAGGGCTGTCTCTGGGCAGTGCCGCTGCGTCAGTGGTACAAGAACCGGAACCGATTGTTGACGCATACACGGACGAATTCTCCGACCCGTTTGAGCAGGAAGCCGATGAAGAGAGCTCTCCACCGTTTGCGCTAAGCGAAGGCCAGCCCGGCTGGGACGGCGGCCAGGCCCGTCCTCCCCTGGCCGCCGCGACCCCTCTGTCACCGGAGCAAATCCAGGAGCTGCTGCGTCGTCTGCCTCCCCTTCAGGAGGATGAAGGAGACATCGCTCAGGCGCGTCTCCCCGACCAGAGCCTGCCGCCACCACGTCCCGGCCAGGAGGTGGAGCTGCCATTTCCTCCCCCTCAGGCAGATTCAACACCCGACACCCACGCCGGCGCGGCTCTGGCTGTCTTGCGCTTTGCGCCCCAAGGAGATGTCCCTCTCGCGCCCCAACTGAGCGTGACCTTCAACCTCCCCATGGTTCCTCTCACCAGCCACCAGCAGCTGGCCGCGGGGGACATTCCAGTCGAACTCAAACCAGCCGTCCCCGGCCGCTGGCGCTGGGTCGGCACCAGGACCCTCCTGTTTCAAGCCGGCCTTGAAGGTACCGCCAGAATGCCCATGGCAACCGAGTTTTCCGCTTCCATTCCTGAAGGAATACTGTCCGCAGACGGGACGAAACTGGCACAACCTGTCAACTGGACCTTCCGTACGCCGCCGCCGACCGTCCAATACGCTTGGCCGACCGGCGGCCCGGTCGGGCGCGAGCCCGTCTTCTTCGCCTCTTTCGACCAGGACATCGATCCTGCCAAAGTGCTCGAGCACACGCAGGTGACCGCCCAAGGCAGCCGCTTCAACGTCCGCATGGCCAGCCAGGAAGAAATCGCCGCCGACCCGCGCATCCGGCGATTGGCCGCAAGGTCAACCCAGAACAGGTGGCTGGCATTCGTCTCCGAAGAAACTCTGCCCCCAGACACGACCGTGACAGTCACCTTCACACCCGGCACCCCCTCCGCCGAAGGACCTCTGGTTACCGCCCATCCTCAGAGCTATAGCTTCAATACACCCGGCCCGTTTGTCCTCCGCCAGCGGGAGTGCGGTTGGGGAGGAGGAGCCCAGTGCCCGCCCAACAGCCCTCTCTCCTTGCGCTTCAACCATCCCATCGACACCGAGTCGTTCGACCCATCACTGATCACCATAGAGCCCGAGCTTGACTACGTCTCCTATGAACTCTTTGGTGATTCTATCTGGATCGTTGGCAACACAAACGCAAGAACCACTTACGACGTAAACATCGCCTCCGACCTGACCGACATTTTTGGCCAGTCACTCGGCCAAGATGCCCGGGCCCAGTTCTCAATCGGACCCATGGCGGCCTTCCTTGCCGCAGGCAGCCACGGCCCGATTACCATACTTGACCCCTACGGCAAACCGAATTTTCCCATTTACACGGTCAATCTGTATGCGGTAGATGTGCGCGCATATCGCGTCGCTCCCGAGCAGTACGTCGAATACCAGCAGTGGCGCAGCAACCGCTGGCGCGACGACCGGATCGAACCTCCAGGCGAGTTGGTCATGGAGCGCAAGGTGGAGATCAACCGTCAATTCGACACTGTGATCGAGACTGCGATCGATCTGACCCCAGCGCTTGATGACGGCACCGGCCACATAATCCTGTACATTGAGCCGGAAGGCGGAATGCTTTCAGCCCTTCTCAACCGGCAGCTGCAGGAAAGGCGTATCATAAGTTGGGTCCAGGTGACCGAAATAGGCCTCGATGCCTTCGTCGACGCCGATGAGATGTTCGTCTGGGCAAACAGCCTGACTGACGGGGCTCCTCTCAGCGGTGTTGAGGTCACCCTCTGGCCGCAGGACGTACAGGAAGTCACCGACGAGACCGGCTCAGCCCTGCTGAGGCTGCCCCGGAACAGCTCCCAGCTGCTAATCGCCCGCCGCGGCGATGATGTAACCTTCCTCCCCGAAAACCGCTGGGAATACTACAGGACCGAGACCGGTTGGAATGGATGGCAGCAGCGCGCCGAGCGCGCCGACATTCGCTACTATGTCTTTGACGACCGCAAAATGTACCGCCCAGGCGAAACGGTCAGCGTCAAAGGCTGGATCCGCCAAACTGAACGTAGCCCCGAAGGCGACCTGAGCCTCCCGTCCGCAGGAGCGGCGACCGTACTCGATTATACTGTTCGCGATTCGTCAAACAATCAGATTCACACGGGCAGCGCCAACATCAACTCCTTGGGCGGCTTCCACTTTCAGTTTGACCTGCCCGACAACGCAAATCTGGGTTACGCCTGGATCGAAATGCAGTCCGCCTTCGACGACGACTACGAGTCCCGTCACGACCACGTCTTTCAGATACAGGAGTTCCGCCGGCCCGAATATGAAGTCAGTGCCTCCCTTAGCGAAGGCCCTCACATTGCCGGCGGTCACGCCCTCGCGACGGTCAGCGCCAGCTACTTTGCCGGCGGTCCGCTTCCCAGCGCTGAAGTAAGCTGGGGCGTCTCGGCCTCGGAAGGTACCTATGAACCACCAAACTGGTCCGACTTTGTCTTCGGAAAATGGCTCCCGTGGTGGGGCTATCCCGGACATTCAGACTACCTCGGTCACGCGTCCCTCAGCTCCCGCACAGACGCCGCCGGCCAGCACGTCCTCCGCATCGACTTCCACACCTCCGTCGACGAAACTGCTTCTGACGCAGACAACAAGCATGAGGTGAGGCATTTCCCAACGCTTGTCGACGCTACAGCGACCGTCATCGACGTCAATCGCCAGGCCTGGAGTAGTAGCTCGGGTCTCCTGCTCCATCCTGCCGACCGTTACGTCGGCCTGCGCACAGCGCGCTACTTCGTTGAACAGGGCGAGCCCCTGTCTGTCGAAGTCGTGGTGACCGATATTGATGGAACCGCCATCGAAGGGCATGGCGCGGAGGTAAGAGCAGCTTTGTTGGACTGGGAGTATCGCCAAGGCAATTGGCTTCAGGTCGAAAAGGAAGCGCAGGAATGCACTGTCGAGACGACGGCTGCCTCTGACCAGAACAACAACGAATATGAGTTCGCCTTCTGCTCCTTTGATACTGCAGTCGGCGGAGAGTACCGTATCACCGCCACCGTCACCGACGGCGACGGCCGGCTCAACCGTACCCAATTGACCCGCTGGGTGACCGGTGGGCAGCGCCCGCCCAGCGCCAACTTGGAACGGGAGGAGCTGCAGCTCATTCCTGACAGCGAGGACTATGCCCCGGGTGACACGGCCGAAATCCTTGTGCAAGCTCCCTTCTACCCCGCAGAGGGTCTCCTGACCCTACGTCGCGACGGCCTTGTCTCCAGCCAGAGGTTCACCTTGGCAGGCCCCACCTACACGCTGCGCGTGCCAATCGAAGAGGACCACATTCCCAACATTCATCTGCAGGTGGATCTTGTCGGCGCCGGCGAACGCGTCGACGACGCCGGCAACGCCCTGCAGGGACTGCCGCCCCGCCCGGCCTACGCCCGCGGTAGGCTCAATCTGACGATTCCGCCGCTGAGTCGTACGCTTCAGGTCAATGCGCAGCCCAGGGCAGCTCGCCTTGAGCCTGGTGCAGAAACCATGATCGATGTAGCGGTAAGGGACGCCAACGGCGCACCCGTGGCCGGCGCCGAGTTTGCCGTCGTTGTCGTCGACGAGGCAATCCTCGCCTTGACCGGCTACCAACTCATCGACCCCGTGACTGTCTTCTATAGCCAACGCGGTCGCGGCGTCAGCGATTACTACAACCGCGATGATCTCCTGCTTGCCAGCAGCCTGTCCTTGCAAGGCGAAACACCTGCGCCGACCGGAACGCCCCAACCTCCGCAGACTTTGACGCAATCAAGATCCATGGCATTGGCAGCGGCAGCCCCCGCTATGGCAGAAATGGCCATGGCCGACGAATCGGCCGAAGAAGAAGGCGCTGTCGATAGCAGCGGGCAGTCGATTCGGGCCCGGCTCAACTTTGACCCGTTAGCCCTCTTCGCGCCCGAAGTTCATACAGGACCGGACGGCCGCGCCAGCGTGCAGGTCACTCTTCCCGATAATCTGACCCGATATAGGGTGATGGTCGTCGCAGTCTCTGGTGGCCGTTTCTTTGGCGCCGGCGAATCAACCCTGACTGCCCGACTGCCCCTGATGGTGCGGCCTTCAGCCCCCCGATTCCTCAACTTCGGCGACAGCTTCGAGTTGCCCGTCGTGCTGCAAAACCAGACCGACGAGGCAATACAAGCACTTACAATAGTCCGCGCCTCGAACGCCAATCTGATGGGAGAAAGCGGGGTGGAAGGAGCCGCCGGCTACGCAGTGACAGTTCCTGCCAATGACCGCGTCGAACTGCGCTTCCCAGCAACTACATCCAATGCCGGCACGACCCGTTTCCAGTTCGCCGCCATTGACGCCAACCAACCCACCACATCCGACGCGGCCGAGATTAGTCTGCCAGTGTTTACTCCCGCAACAACGGAAGCCTTCGCCGTCTACGGCGAAATCGACGACAGCGGCGCGGTCATGCAACCCGTTCGCCCGCCCGCCGACGCAATTCCTGCCTACGGTGGCCTCGAAGTGACGCTTTCCTCCACTGCTCTGCAGGCGCTGACCGACGCATTCCTCTACCTGGTCGAATACCCCTTTGACTCCTCCGCCCAGATCGCCTCCCGCATCCTTGCTGTGGCCGCGCTGCGTGATGTGCTCGCCGCATTCGGCGCCGCGGGCCTCCCTGCCCCGGATGAGATCGAGCAGTCAGTGGAAAGAGACCTTCAGACACTGCAGGCAATGCAGGACTACGGCGGCGGCTTCCCAATCTGGCGGCGCGGCGGTGAAATCTGGCCCTATCACAGCGTCCATGTCGCACACGCCCTCGCCCGAGCCCGTCTGAAAGGGTACTCTGTGCCGGACGAAACGGTGAGCCGTTCTCTTCAATACCTTCGCAATATCGAGCAGCATTTCCCTTCCTGGTACGGAATCGATGCCCGCCGTGGGCTCTCCTCCTATGCCCTCTATGTCCGCAAACTGCTCAGAGACGAAGATCCCGCCAAGGCCAGGTCACTGGTAAGCGAAGCGGGACTGGAAAACCTCTCTCTGGAAAGCATCGGCTGGCTGCTCTTCGTCCTGACCGGCGATGCCGCCTCCCAGTCGACCGTTTCAGAAATGCGGAGATTCATCACCAACCGTATTGCCGAGACAGCCGGCGCGGCAACGGTCGCGTCTGGCTATAGCGACGGCGACTACCTCTTGCTCCACTCAAACCGACGCGCCGATGCTGTCCTTCTGGAGGCACTTGTCGTTGACCAACCCGACAGCGACCTGATAGCCAAGCTTGTACAGGGCCTGCTCGGCCATCGTACCGCCGGCCGCTGGAACAACACGCAGGAAAACGTGTGGGTGCTCCTCGCAATGGATCGCTATTTCAACCTCTTTGAGTCCCTAACACCCGATTTCGTCGCCAGAATCTGGTTGGGTGACCAATTCGCAGCCAGCCGTGCCTTCCAGGGCCGTTCGACCGACAACGTAGGCCTGGACCTGCCCATGCAGCGCATACACGAAGTCTCCGGTAACGCCGAAGGCGTCCTGCCCCTGCTGATCCAGAAAGAGGGCCAGGGCCGGCTCTACTACCGGCTGGGCCTGCGCTACGCTCCCAGCGACCTCAGCCTGCGTCCTCTGGACCACGGCTTTACCGTCGAGCGCATCTACGAGGCCGTGGACGATCCCGCCGACGTAAGTCGCGATGGGGATGGTGTCTGGCGCATCCGAGCCGGTGCCCGCGTTCGCGTCTCGCTGACGATGGCCGCCCCCTCACGTCGTGTCCACGTTGCCTTGGTGGACCCCCTGCCCGCCGGCCTGGAGATTCTGAACCCGGATCTGGCCGTAACCGCCGCCACCCCGCGAGATTCCAACACGGCTCAGATCGGGCGCCGCTGGTGGGGCAGCTGGTATCAACACCAGAACATGCGCGACGAACGCGCCGAGGCCTTCACCCCCTATCTGTGGGCCGGCGTCTACGAGTACAGCTACCTGGCCCGCGCCACCACGCCTGGCGCCTTCGTTGCGCCCCCTGCCAAGGCAGAGGAAATGTACGCGCCCGAGAACTTCGGCCGGACGGGAACCGATTGGATTATCGTAGAGGTCGGCGAAGAATAGGATGTGAGCGGACCAACTCTTACTTCTGACTCAGCCTCTGTACGGAAAGGAGAAAAAATGGCTCGCAAAAGGGCAACAAGGGGAAACTGTCAGTTCTGTGGCAAGGATTACACTCGCTGGGGAATGTCTCGTCATCTGAAGACGTGTGCCGAGCGTGCCAGCGCAGTCGAATCCGATGCAAAGGGGTCGGGGAAACGGCAAAAGATATTTCACCTGCTGATCGAGGATGTTTGGTCTTCCGACTACTGGCTGCACCTTGAAATTGCAGGCCAGGCCACGCTTGACCAACTGGACATATACCTGCGGGCCATTTGGCTCGAGTGTTGTGGCCACTTGAGCCACTTTCTGATCAACGGAATCTACTACGAAAGGGAGATTGAAATCGAGTGGGCCATCGGCGAAACCAGGAGGATGTCCACACAGGTCGCCTCTGCATTTGAGTTGGAAACACAAGCGGAATACAAGTATGACTTCGGCACACCAACCGAACTGCTGATTTCAGCACTTGCTGTGCGTTCAGGTATCTGGACGGGCAAACCCATTCGGATGTTAGCGCGCAACAATGCGCCCACAATGAAATGC
>DAOUHY010000201.1:0-8299 GCA_034428435.1 Caldilineaceae bacterium
GCGAACCCCTCTCGGGCAGGCACCCGCCCCGAATGTAGACACCAGGTCGGCGAGGCATGTTGTAGGAGAGGGGGCGTTGCGGGGGCGGAGCCCCCGCACAAGGGAGGGCCGAATAGGCCCGACCGCCCAGAACTGCAGTGTTCAGTGGTCAGAGAGGGGACAGACTCTGACGAGGAGTTGATGGCGAGAGGGTTGGGGGTCCGCAGCGACGTGAGGCATGGGGAAGATCGCCCTCATTTTGGGATGGACCCAAGAAGGGACAGAATTTGAAACCATCTGGGTAGCGTGTTAGTGTATACAGTTGGACGAATAAACTGTATACGTTTTCGTGAGTACGGATACAGAATTACTACTGACGACATCCCCCCAGACAGATATCCAGGCAGGCTTGCTAATGGTTCAAGAAAGTTTTCATATAGAGGTCAGCGGTCTTTGGAAGGTGTTCGGGGGCAGGCCGGAGCGGGCACTGCGGCCGGAATACGCATCCAAGAGCCGGGACGAGATACAGGATGAGCTGGGTCTTGTTGTGGGGCTGCGTGATGTCGCTTTCCGGGTTCCCCGGGGTCAGACTTTCGTGGTGATGGGGCTTTCGGGCAGCGGGAAATCTACGCTGGCGCGCTGTCTGATCAGGCTGATCGAGGCGACGGAGGGGCAGATCCTGTTTGACGGACAGGACATTTGCGGGTACTCGCAGGAGGACTTGCGGCAGTTTCGGCGGGACAAGATTGCGATGGTGTTTCAGAATTACGCGCTTCTGCCACACAGGCGGGTGCTGGACAATGTGGCGTACGGGCTTGAGGTGCAGGGCATGGACAAGGACAGCCGGTACAGGGTGGCGGCGGGGGCGATTGAGACGGTGGGCCTGAAGGGATGGGAGTACTATTATCCGAGTGAGATGAGCGGGGGGATGCAGCAGCGGGTGGGGCTGGCGAGGGCGCTGGCGGTGGACCCGGAAGTGCTGATCATGGACGAGCCGTTCAGCGGACTGGACCCGCTCATACGCCGGGAGATGCAGGACGAGCTGGTCATGCTGCAGTCTGAGCTACAGAAGACGATTATATTCATCACGCATGACCTGGATGAGGCGTTGAAGCTGGGTGACCGCATTGCGATTATGCGAGATGGCGTCATTGTACAGGAAGGGACGCCGGAGGAGATCGTTACGCGACCGGCCAATGATTACGTATCCGAGTTTGTACAGGACGTGTCGCGTGCGAAGGTGATCCGGGCGGGGTCGATAATGCAGGAGCCGGACGTTGTTATTCACGAAGGTCTGGACTGCGGCGCTGCGCTGGCCGCTATGCGGGACAGCAGTGCCGAGGCGGCCTATGTGGTCGGGGACGGAAATGTCCTCATGGGAGTCCTTACGCAGGACGGGATTACAGATTTGGCGAACCAGCGCGTCGGGGTCCTGGAGGCTGCGCAGACGGAGGGTTTGGCGACGACGAGCCCGGCAACTTTCATTGAGAAGATCATCCCACTGGCGGCGGAAACGGAACATTTCATCGCGGTAGTAGACGAAGAGGGGCGGTTGCTGGGGGAGATACACCGGCGCGCCCTACTGGCTGGAATGGTCGACGAGCTTCCCGACGGCGGGTTGGCGGTCTAGAGAGGAGCTTTTGACATGACCCAGATAAACAGCCCACAGACTGGTGCGGAGCGGCCTGCCAGGGCGGTTGGGATGGATGCCATACTCAGAATTGAGGGTATGGAGCCGGATCTTCCGCCACGCGGGGCGGGCAGGAGAGAGATGCCGCCAGAGGATGCGCAGGCGCCGCGCAGCAAGACGGCGCTGCCCACCTATTACTGGCTCATCGCGTGGGGACTGGTAATCGTGGTACTGCTCGTGTCATTTGTCCTAGGGGGCGCGGAAATGGAGTTCCCCACAACAGTTTCTCGGACTGAAGTCGAGACTGACAACGGCGGTACACTAGTCCTGGAGAAGACGGTGCGGGAGTTGGTTGGCGGCGCAATTGACGATGGGGTCGACTGGATTACGGTAGAGATTAGCTGGTTTTTCGACGGCCTGAGCAGCGCGGTCGCCTATGCGCTGGTAACGATTGAGGACGTGTTGAAGTGGATTCCGTGGCCTGCTGTGGTGGCGGCACTTGCGGTCCTCGCCTATGCGGTGGGACGCTGGAGGATGGTGGGGTTCACGCTGTTCGCGCTGCTGTTCGTTGGCTTCATGGACTTGTGGGATAACACGATTGACACGATTGCGCTGATGGTGGTGGCGGTTGTGATTTCCGTAGGGGTGGGTTTGCCGCTGGGGGTGCTGGCGGCGCGCAACCGGGTGGCGGACAATCTTATGCGTCCGATTCTGGACGGGATGCAGACGATGCCCAGTTTCGTTTATCTGCTGCCGGGGCTACTGTTTTTTGGGCTGGGGAAGCCGGCGGGCATTTTCGCCACCTTGATTTACGCGGTGCCGCCGGTGATCCGGCTGACGAACCTGGGGATCCGGCAGGTTTCGGAGGAGGCGGTGGAGGCGGCGCATGCGTTTGGGACGACGCCGTTTCAGCTGCTGATGAAGGTGCAGATTCCGATGGCGCTGCCGACGATCATGGCGGGGCTCAACCAGACGACGATGATGGCGCTGGCGATGGTGACGATCGCGAGCATGGTGGCCGCGGGTGGGCTGGGTGACAATGTGCTGCGGGCGCTGCAGAAGAACCAGCCGGGTAATGGGGCGATTGCGGGGCTGGCGATTGTGTTTTTGGCGATTATTATTGACCGATTGACGCAGTCGGTGGCGCAGGAGCAGCAGGACAGGCGGAGTGCGGGGTAGGTTTTTGCGGAGCTTGACCATGTTTGCCTGATCGCCAAGACGCAATTGTGTTGCATTCGCCGGACTGGGTCGGGTTCCGTACCTGCTCTGGCATAGATTTGGTTTGAATTGTCCACTTACAGAGGAAAACTGAAGATGTCTACTCAATGGCGAGTACTCACTTCGCTCTTCGTCGTAATTGCCTTCACCGGTTGTGCGCCGGCGGAGCGGAGCCCCTCAGGCGAGGCGGCTGGACTTTCCAGCTCGACAGAACCGATCGTCTTCGCCGACTACAACTGGCCCAGCGCCCAGATCCAGAACCGAATTGCCCAATACATAATTGAAGAAGGGTATGGCTATCCAACCGATGTGGTGTTTGGCGCGACTTTGCCGTTGTTCCAAGGGTTACGCAGGGGGGATATTCAGGTAAGTCTGGAGATCTGGCTGCCGAACCAGATTGAGGCGTGGTATGAGGCGGAGGCGAACGGGGAGGTGATTGAGGTTGGGAAGAGTTTGGGACATGACTGGCAGTCGGCATTCGTGATCCCTGCGTATCTTCAGGAGCAGTATCCTGACCTGGATAGTGTCGAGGACCTGAAGGATGAGCGGTTCAAGGCGCTGTTTGCGACTGCGGAGACTGGAGGAAAGGCGCGGTTGGTCTCGTGTGTGATCGGGTGGGCGTGTGAGGAGGTGAACGCGACGCAGATCGAGGGTTACGGACTGGAAGAGCACGTGCATGTCATTAACCCGGGAGACGGGGCGGCGCTGAATGCTGATCTGTATGGTGCTTACGAGAAGGGTGAGCCGTGGCTTGGCTACCAGTGGGGCACGAATGACCCGGCGCTGCTTCTGGACCTGGTGCGGCTCAAGGAGCCGACTCACAGCCACGAGTGTTGGTCGACGACGAAGGCGTGTGCTTACGAAGACGCTACGATTGTAATCGCTGTCCACCCTGACCTGATTGAAGCGGCGCCGGGCGTGGTCGAGATGCTGCGGGTGTGGGGCTTCCGCATCAGCTTGTATCGTGAAGTGGCGGGCTGGCTGGATAAGAACAGTGATGCCACTTCAAGTGATGCGGCGCTTTGGTGGCTCAGCGGGAATGCCAACGTCTGGCGGGGTTGGGTAACCGAAGACGCGGCGGCGGCTATCGAGGCGGCGCTGGCAGCCAACGAAATCCCCGATGGATGGCCGGTCGAGTAGGCTGGCTCCCTGATTCAACAAGCATTCCATACCCTGGGTGTCGTTGACAATAGACTGACCCGGCGTCTGCGGGCCCATAGTGTTGTCAACCCACGGGTGCACCCACGAGGGCACCCACAAGGGGTGCCCCTACGGGCGTATTCGGCAGGGTGGCGGATTTGGGGGAGTCCATCCCGCCTATGCAAGCGTCAAATCCAGTCGCGGGCAGACATGGCCAAACTGACTCGATTGACCAATATAGGGAAAATCTGATAACATAAGAGGATGGAGTGTCGTGCCCGTTCCCAAAAGTCGCGGTACTCGGACCCTCATGGCACCTGGATAGAGTTCTTCGGGGGAGCTGGCTTGGACTATCAGCTGCCACGTGGCGTGGAGTTGCCTTGACGGCGTTGCACCGGTGAAAACGTATTAGCAGCAATCTTCCGCAGTCCTGCGGGCCAAATTGCGCCACCATTTTTCGCGACTCAGGTGCTTGGACGGGATATTTTCGCACTCGGACTTAGTCAGTTTGTGGATACGCTTAGTGAGGAGGGCGGAGCGAGGCAGTTCACATTTCCCGCTTGACTTCACCCCTTAAGCAATGCTTGTCCGCAGATACTGGCCTCAGAAGGACCACTCAAAGGGAGGAAAGAATCATGCGTGCACAGTTTCGAATTCTCACGCTCTTACTCGTCATCGTGTTCATTGGAGCGTGTGCAGCGCCGGCTCAGCAGGCCGCGCCAGCCGAAGAGGCGGAGGCCCCAGCGGCCCCGGCGGCCTCTATTGATACGATTATTTTCAGCGACCTGAACTGGACCAGTGCACAGATCCAGAACCGTATCGCTCAGTATATTGTAGAAAAGGGCTATGGCTATTCCACGGATGTCGTCTTTGGCTCCACATTGCCCCTGTTCCAGGGACTGCGTAAAGGTGACACGCACGTGACGCTGGAAATCTGGCTGCCGAACCAGGATGAGGCCTGGTACGAGGCACTGGGCAACGGGGAGGTCGTTGAGCTTGGCGCGAGCCTGGGTAAGGACTGGCAGTCGTTTTTTGTCATACCCGCCTATCTGCAGGAGGAATACCCTGATCTGGATAGTGTGGAAGACCTGAAGGACGAAAAGTTCAAGGAGCTGTTTGCGAGCGCAGAGACGGGAGGAAAGGCGCGTCTTGTCTCCTGCGTAATCGGCTGGGCCTGTGAAGAGGTGAATGCGGCTCAGGTCATCGGCTACGAGCTGGAGGACCATGTACATGTCGTGAACCCGGGCGACGGGGCGGCACTGAACGCCGACCTTTACGGCGCTTATGAGAAGGGTGAGCCGTGGATAGGTTACCAGTGGGGCACGAATGACCCTGCTCTCATTCTGGACCTGGTCCGGTTGGAAGAGCCGGCCTATAGCGATGCGTGCTGGGAATCGAACAAAGCTTGTGCATACGAAGACGCGGACGTGCTTGTTGCGGTCCATCCCGACCTGGTGGACGGCGCGCCCGACGTCGTCGAAATGTTGACAGCGTGGGACTTCAGTATCGAAGTCTACAAGGAGGTGGCCCGCTGGCAGAATGAGAACAGTGACGCCACGAGTAACGATGCTGCCCTGTGGTGGCTGAACAGCAGGTCGGACATTTGGAGCGCGTGGGTGACTGACGAAGCGGCGGCGGCGATTGAGGAAGCGCTCGCAGCGAATGAGATCCCGGAGGGGTGGCCTACGGAGTAAGTGAAAGGCCATTACGCAGCACGACTGTGAAACTGAACCAAGCAGGGCGGCCCCAAAAGTGGGGCCGCTCTTTTTCGTGAGTTGAGCTTTTTCCAATTAGGGCGCAGAATTGTGCTATGATCCCCCTTTCGATGGTTACGAATCCAGACAGAAGGAGAGACTTTTAGCGATGCGAGAGAACAGAGCCAAGCACAAGCTGGAACGGGGCGAGCCGGTTGTCTGCCTCTCAGGAAACAACTCCACGGACATGATCGATCAGCTGGGCCCACTGGGGTTCGATGCGATCTGGCTTGAAGGGGAGCACGGCCCGGTGGATTACGGTGACATTCCCGATCTGACGCGAGCCTGCGACCTGTGGGGTATGACATCGGTAGTGCGGGTGAACCGGAACAATGAGGGGATAATCTACCGGACGTTTGATTTGGGTGCGCAGGGGATTGTAGTTCCGCACGTCAATACGAAGGCGGAGGCGCAGGCGGTCGTCAACGCGGCGAAGTTCCATCCGGCAGGCAATCGGGGTATGTATACAAGCCGGCAGGGATACGGGGTGCCGGACTATTTTGATCGGGCCAACGATGAGACGCTGGTGGTTATTCTGATCGAGGATATCGCGGCGGTCAACAACCTGGCCGAGATTCTGACGGTGGACCACATTGACGTGTTCTTTGTGGCGCCGAGCGACCTGGCACAGTCGATGGGGTATCTTGGCGGAGGGGGACATCCGGAGGTGCTGGCGACGATTGACAAGGCGCTGGCGCAGATCGTGGCGGCGGGGAGGACGGCTGGGACGCTGGTGACGGACGCCAATGTTGGGCACTACCTTCAGATCGGGGCGCGCTTTGTGCTGACGGGGTGGGCGGCCTGGGTAGCATCGGGCGGGCAGGCGTTTCTGGGGAAGGTGGAGGAGGCTGAGGGGTCGTGAGCCTTTGAGCGACGAATTTGGATCGTGAGCAACGCAATTGCGTCGCTTCAATGAATGCCAAGGAGAGAAAGAGGCACATCTTTTCTCTCCTTTTTCTTTTGCTATGTTTGCCGGCAAAGAGAGTTACGAGGAAACACCGGATCGACCCCTCGCGAGGACCGGTGAAAGGAAGGCCGTCATTCGCTCTCTGTTTATTTCGACACCTTCATCGCTCCGTCTGATCAGTGCCATTTTTGCCAATGCGTTGACATCTCTGCGAATCGTTCTGTCGGTTTTGCCGGCGTAGGCTTCTGCGATTCTGGGAGAAATGTAACGCAAGTGCACGATCGGTACGGGTTCCGGTGCCTCGGTCAGATCGACTACAAGCTGACGTCTGCGGATGTCGGTAACACTAACCTTGTTGCGGAATGTCTCGTGGACATAGCTCATCCAGAGTACTTTTAACTGATGCTTCTCAATTGTGAGGATTTGTTCATTTAGTCCTTCTATGAAACCGTGCAGGGCGTACTTGATGAAGGGATAGATGTCGCCTCCAGACCTGCCGGACAGGTCGAGTTGCCGATAGTACTCGTCACGCGTCATGTTGTAGTGGAGCGAAAGCAGGTGGGCAGCTACGGCGGGAACGCCACAAGAGAGCAGCAGCTGGAATTCTACCAGTCGCGCCGTGCGACCATTGCCGTCGCCGAAAGGGTGGATCCAGGCGACATAGAGATGGGCCATGATCGCCTTCAGAATACCGAATGCTATCCTGCGATTTTCATCTGGCAGAAAGCTCTCAGAATTGAGCCATCTGCAAAGTTCCCGGAGCAGATACTCACAGTCCTGCGGGGGTGCGCCCCGGTAACGTCCGACACCAACGTCGTGTCTTCGAATCATACCAGGGAAGACATCTTTTTTAAGCGGCAAAGCGCGTTGGACGAGCGCATTTAGCTCCTCTATCCATTGGACAGAGAGCTTTCTGAGGTTACCAGACAAGACGCCTTCCGCGATCTTGCCGCAGGCGATAACAATATTCCTTATCTCTTGGCCGAGATATTCTTTCGATGACGGTAACTCGAGCTCGCCTCTAATCAACTCAAGGGCCTCTTCCTCTGACAGCGTGTTACCTTCGATCGCTGTCGTTGCGGACGCCCCTTTGGCCAGAAAGACCTCGAGCAGGTGCTCTTCAACGTCGGGCAGGAGCGGTATTCCAGAGACCTGTTCGCATTTTGCCTGCACTTCTCCCAAGTGAAGCCATAGCGTATAATCCACCCTGCGCAGGTCTAGTTGAAAGTTTATCCAGGGATGTGTCTTGCGGTATGTCCTTGTTTCAGACATGGGAAACGGAGCGGTCGCTGGGCGCTTCTTGATCCATCAGGGGATGACAGAGTTGGAATCTGCATCTGAGATAAGAGTAGGTCTGAAGAGATAGTAATGGGTTCAGGCAGTAATACAAAGTGGGAGGCTGTACATTTTCGGAGGCCATTGAACAGGATTGGTTGAGGTTTGTTTGAGTTGGAATTCGCAGGCCCGGCGTGTTGTCAATCCACGAAGGACACAGTGTTTCGGGAAGTTTCCGTGAGGGTGTGGCGCGTACGGGGGCACCCACAAGGGGTGCCCCTACGGGGGATGGCGGGGGCAGGGAAGCGTGGCGCGTACGAGGGCACCTACAAGGGGTGCCCCTACGGGGGATGGCGGGGGCAGGGAAGCGTGGCGCGTACGAGGGCACCCACAAGG
>DAOUHY010000202.1:0-5262 GCA_034428435.1 Caldilineaceae bacterium
TCCACCATGGTCGCCGTCAAAGGACTGACCTTCATCATCTCCGACGAGACCACCATCTACGGCCATGCTGACGGGTTCGGCTGGATGGGGTCGGCCAGGTTGGGGCTCTTCGAATTTCCCGCCCTCGCCTTCTTCGGCATCGGCATCATCGCCCATCTCATCATGACGCAGACCAGTCTCGGCACCTACTGGTACGCCATCGGCGGCAACTCCGACGCGTCGCACCGCGCCGGCCTCAACGTCAATCGTCTCTTTGCGCTCTCCTTCGTCGTGGCCGGCCTCTGCAGCGGCATCGCCGGCGTCCTGCTCGCATCCCGCGCCGTCAGCGCCAATCCCGGCGTCGGCAGAGACACCGCCCTCTTCGCCATTTCCGCCACCGTTATCGGCGGCACATCCCTGTTCGGAGGCGTGGGCAACGTCCTCGGCGCCGTTGCCGGCGTCATGTTCCTGGGCGTCGTCCGCAACTCGCTCAACCTTCTCGGCGTCAGCGCATACTGGCAATGGATAATCCAGGGCGTCATCCTGGTCTCCGTTGTCGTCTCCGACGTCTACATGAATCGCAGACGCCGCACTGCTTGACCACTGAGGCTCGGGCTCTTGCAAAGGCCCTGCAATCAGGCCGCGAAAGCCTTCGTCAGCCTCCTGGTGAAAGGAGAGCCTATTGGACAGATGGAGTTCGGGACCGGAGGGAGAAACAGCTCCCGCGAAGCTGATCTGAGTACGACCCGTAGGGCAATCTTATCGAAACAAAGGAGAAAAAAGATGAGGAAGCATTTCGGAGTCTGGATCGTTGTTATGGTCCTCGCGCTCATGCTGACGGCCTGCGTGATGCCGGACGGACAGGTGATGACCGCAGACGGCGCCGCGCCCGTGCAGACCGAAGCCAAAGACTGGCCTCTGGTGCAAGACCTGCGCATCTGTCACATCATCGAGCTCGGCCATCCCTACTCGACCGCCAAGGTTACCCTTGCCGGAAAGGAGGCCGAAGTTTTCGGCTTCACCTATGATGTGTACGACACGCAAGGTGACATTCCCAACGAGATCCGCCTGATCGAGGACTGCATCACCAAGCAGTACGACGTCATCGCCCTCGTTCCCTATGACACCTCCGCCCTCAACGATGCCCTCCGCGAAGCCCAGGAGGCCGGCATCCCCGTGATCGCCGAAGGCGCCGACCTTGACGAAGAGGGCCTCGGCTACGTCAACACCATGATCGGCTCGTCCGGTTGGGCTGAGGGCGAGACCGCCGGCAAGGCCGTCTGCCAGGCTCTCGAAGACGGCCAGGGTTGGGTCATCATCGAAGGCGCTACCGGTCATGGCCTCGTGCCGCAGCGCTCCTCCGCCCGTGAATACGTCGCCGAGAACTGCCCCGGCAGAGAGCTCGTCGCCGTCGACACCGGCATGTGGAACCGCGAAGAAGCCCGCACCGTGATGGAGAACTACCTGACCGCCTACCCCGACCAGATCCACATGGTCTACTGCCATAACGACGATATGTGCCTCGGCGCCGTCAGGGCGATCGCAGAGGCCGGCCTCCAGGACACCATCAAAGTGCTCGGCGTTGATGGCGGCGCCAAGGAGGTCTACGACGCCATTCGCGACGGCACCATGTGGGGCACCGTCCTCAACGACGCCTCCTTCATCGCCGTCAAGATCATCCAGTCCGCCAGGGATCTGGCCGAGAACCGCCCGGTCATCTTCTGGCAGACCTCGCCCGCCGTTCTGATCACCAAGGAAAACGTGGATCTCTTCCCCAATCTTTGGTAATCGGCTAAAGAAGGAGTGAGAGATGTTTTCTCTTCTCTCACTCCTCTTCGCTCACTCCTGTCTGAAGGGGGATCACCTTGGAAAGCAACTACATCGTCGAAATGAAGGGCATATCCAAGCGATTTGGCAGCGTCCAGGCGCTGAACCAGGTCGACCTGGAACTGCGTGAGGGAGAGATTCTGGGGTTGGTCGGCGACAACGCCGCCGGTAAGTCAACCCTCATGAAGATCCTCAGCGGCGCCCACGTCGCCGACAGCGGCCAGATCATCATCAACGGCGAGGAGGTCACGATCCGCGATCCCCGCGACGCCCGCAGCTGCGGAATCGAAATGATCTACCAGGACCTGGCCCTCTGCAACAACCTCGACGGCGCCCGCAACATCTTCCTCGGCCGCGAATATACCAGGGGCCTGCCCTTTCTCAGCATCCTCGACAAAAAGAAGATGTATGCCGAATCCGCCGAGTTGCTCAAAAGGTTGAACATCAATATCAGCTCGCCCAGGCTCAAAGTCGAGCGCATGTCCGGCGGTCAGCGCCAGATGGTCGCCGCCGCCAAAGCCATCGCCTTCGACGCCAAAATCCTCCTCATGGACGAGCCCACCGCCGCCCTCGGTGTCCGCGAGGCCAACACCCTCCTCCGTCTCATCAAGGACCTGCGCGACGGCGGCCACTCCGTCGTCCTCATCACCCAGCGCGTCCCCGACATCCTCGCCATCGGCGACCGCGTCATGGTCCTCAAAGGCGGCCGCCGCCAGGGAATTCTCAACGTCTCCGAAGTCGGGCTGGACGACGTCGTCGAGCTCATAGTCAGAGGCCGCGCCGGCGCCGAATCCGAAGAAGACGCCCTGGAATACCTCTCCTTCGGCTAAAACAGCGGCGACCACCCACCCACACCCAATCCGCGACGCCTGAACGAGACAATCGAAGTTTTCCCTCTCCCCACTCCTATCCTCAACCAATCGCTGCTATCACTGACCACTGACCACTGCAGTTGGGCGGTCGGGCCTATTCGGCCCTCCCTTGTGCGGGGGCTCCGCCCCCGCAACGCCCCCTCTCCTACAACCCCCGCCGCATCGAGTGTGCGGCAATATGACCTTGGCGACCCGCTGCGACCGGACTTCCCCCCACCCCGCCGCCCTCAAATGCGACAAATTGTCGTATTTACCCGTAGAGCCCCCCACTGTGGGCGTCCGCCCCGCCGACAGCCCGGATGTCTATATGTGTATACATTTACATATTTTGTGTATATGCTCATATGCACATGGCCGCCCCCGGCCAGCCGTCGTTAATCACAAAAATCGCAGTTCAAATCCCTTGAATCCCCGTCCGTAGGGGCACCCCTTGTGTGTGCCCAGGTCCGCACCCCTGAAACGCACCAACCTACCCACCCCCCCGAAGGAGCACCCCTCGTGTGTGCCCGCAGAGTTTCCCCAACCCCCTGGAAGCCTCGCAAAAACCTGCGTCCCTCAAGGACTGACAACGCTACGGACCAGCAAATTCCAGATCAAACAAATGTCAACGAACCAATCCCTTTACCACTGATCACTGACCACTGACCACTGACCACTGCCGTTCCCCATTTCGCCGATCTGGACCGAAAGAGGTGCCGCCAGGCCTGGACTCTTCAACCTCACTGGTATATTCTGGTATTCAGACAGCGCAATCGCGCCCAGCGCTGCATCCAGCAGCCCCTACCCCCGAAGGAACATGAACATCATGGCCGAAGACCGCCTCGACCGCATCGAACGCATCCTTGCAAGCTTTTCCAAAGACGTCGCCCGCAACACAGTAGAAGCAAACCTACGAATAAGTTCAGCGGAAGTCACACTCGACCGCCTGGCTGAACTGCTCAACCGCTCCTATCACCAGTCCAGTGAGCGGCTGGACAGAATAGAGGAGCAGACCGCCCGCAACGCCCAACTAATCGAGCGCAACGGCCAACAAATCCAGTTCCTGCGAGAATTGGTACAAGGCCATATCTCACAGTCCACGCCGCCCGCACACGCAGAATGACCACTAACTTCTGCAGTTCCGCCGAACCTGGACTCTTCAACCTCACTGGTATATTCTGGTATTCACACAGCACAATCGCGCGCCGCGCTGCAACCAGCAGCCCCTACCCCCGAAGGAACACAAACATCATGGCCGAAGACCGCCTCGCCAAAACCGAGCGCACCTTGAACCGCCTCGCCGAACTGCTCGACCGCTCCTACCACCAATCCAATGAGCGGATGGACCGAGTAGAGGAGCAGACCGCCCGCAACGCCCAACTAATCCAGAACAACGTCCAACTAATCGAGCGCAACGCCCAGTTAATCGACCGCACCGCCCAGCTAGTCGAGCGCAACGGCCAACAAATCCAATTCCTGCGGGAATTGATGCAAGGCCATATCTCACAGTCCACGCCGCCCGCACACGCAGACTAACACCACTAACCACTAACCACTGACCACTGACCACTGCAGTTCTGGCCACTGCAGTTCTGACCACAACCAAACGCCTGGGCGTCAAAGCCGAACCGCAAACATAGCCCGGCCAGGCCTGGCCAGCACAGACCCCCATACAAGGAGAAGCCGTGACAGACCGCACCGACAGCCAACGCCGGCGCCCTAAGGAAAACCTGGACACGCTCGTGAAGCAGGCCCAGGAGTTAGCCGCCAGCGTTGAAGAGGAGTACCTCGAAAACGAACCAATGCGCCGCGCCAACGAGACGCTCGACGCCCTCGAAAAATGCCTCGACGCGCGGGATGCCCGCATCAACGCGCTGCAGACCCGCACCGACGAGGAACTGGCATAACACAGACACGAGATGGCGTCGCTCAAAGCCCTGGCCGTCAAACAGGGCATCGTACCCGACGACAGCCCCTGACCCGTCCTGCCGGCCTCGGCACAGCGCCGCCCAGCTGGCCGCTAGCAGCCCCTACCCCCGAAGGAACACAAACATCATGGCCGAAGACCGCATGGACCGCTTCGAACGCAACCTCGACCGCTACGCCGAAGAATCAAATCAACGCATGACCCGCCTCGAGTGCTACGCCGAAAAATCCAATCAACGAATGACCCACCTCGAGCAATTCCTTGCCAACTTTTCCAGAGACGTCGCCCGCAACACCTTAGAATCAAGCATACGAATTAGAACCGCGCAAGACACACTCGACCAACTGGCCGAACTACTCACTCGCACCTATAAACAGACCAACGAATACATGGACCAAACCGCCAAGCAGGCCAACGAACGCATGGACCGCACCGACAAGGAAATCGCCCAACTCTCCCACGAGATCGAATTCCTGCTGGCAGCCATACAAGGCCATTCCTCGCAACCCATTCCACCCGCACATCAGGAATAACCACAGCCCGGCACGGCCGCCCACGCCCGCACCAGCCCTCCGCGGATCAAAGAAAGGTGTTCTTCGTGCCCCTTCGCGTAACTTCGCGGATAAAAGAGAAGTATCCTTCGTGGCCCTTCGTGGATCAAAGAGAGGTGTTCTTCGT
>DAOUHY010000203.1:0-3656 GCA_034428435.1 Caldilineaceae bacterium
ATAGCCGACTTCGCCGGCGGTCAGACGTGAAGCCTTCACGGGGGCCGGTGTGAGGATTCCGATCTCGATTGGGTCGATGCGTTTGTCGCCGGACATTGCATACAGGGGAGCCGGCGCCGTGATGGTGCCGTTCACCACCCGGATGTAGGCCACAACACCTTTGTAGGGATCATAGTGGCAGTCGAAGATCAGGGCCTGTAACTTTTCGCGGGCGTCGCCTAGCGGGGGAGGTACCTGGTGCACGATCTCCTCCAGGACCTCCTCAATGTTGATACTGTCCTTGGCACTGATGCGGAGGATGTCTGAGGCGGGTACGGCCAGCAGGTCTTCGATATCACGGGCAACTTCATCGGGCACGGCTGCCGGCAGGTCGATCTTGTTGAGGACGGGGACGATGGTCAGGTCGAGCTCCATGGCGGCCAAAAGGTGGGCGACAGTCTGGGCCTGGATTCCCTGTGAGGCGTCCACGACGAGGATGGCGCCTTCACATGCCTGCAGGGCGCGCTTGACCTCGTAGGTAAAGTCGACGTGGCCGGGCGTATCGATGAGGTTCATCTCATAGTCTTCCGGCGGCCCGCCATTGATCTGGCGGCGGTAGATCATGCGCACGGCGCTGGCCTTGATCGTAACACCCTTTTCGCGCTCGAGGTCCATGGAGTCGAGCAGCTGCTCCTTCATCTCACGGTCGGTGACGGTCCCGGTGTGCTGGATGAGTCGATCGGCAAGTGTGCTCTTGCCGTGGTCGATGTGGGCGATGATACAGAAGTTGCGAATGTGGTCGAGGTTCATGTGAGTGGCGGCACCGGTTGACTGAATAAGTTTGCCGTCAAAGCGAAAACAGTATACTACAGGTAGGCTTGGCGCCGGTTCTTGCGATTGTGTGACATTGCGCCGGGCCGCGTTGGAGGCATTTCTGTGTATCCGTCACTTCCTTTGGGGCCCTTATCGCTGCCTACGGCCCAGATCCTGGCGATCGTCGCTGCCTGGTTCGGACTGTCGGTCATGGCGCGGGTTGGCAGGCGTCTTAAGCTGGACCCGGACATGATCTGGAATCTGGGCACGATTGCCTTCGCGGCGGGGGTCATTGTAGCCCGGCTGTCGCATGCAGTCCAGTTCTGGAGCGTGTATGGCGCGGAGCCGCTGCTTCTGGTCAGCATCAGGCCGGGCGGACTACTGTTGTGGCCGGGGTTGGTGGGCAGCCTGGTGGCGGCTTACCTTTATCTGATCCGGGTGGGGGCCGATCCAAGGCCGGTCGGGGTGGCGGCTGTATTCGGGCTGCTGGCGGGCGGTGTGGTTCTGGAGATTTCGAACTTTCTGACGGGCGCTGTGGTGGGAACGATGGGCATGCCGGCGGGCGCTTTGTCCTGGTTTCTGTCCTTGACGGGGGACTCATTTGACGCGGTCCTGTCGCAGTCGGCCTCGATCCGTCATCCCGTTGCGCTCTACCGGGCCATTGGGATGATGCTGATCGTTGGCGGCTCTCTGGTATGGGGAAACTGGCGCAGACCGGGCCGACTGGCAGGCCAGGCAATCCTGGCGTTCGCACTGTTGCGGCTGTTTGCCGATGGGTTTGCGGCGGACAGCCGGCTGTTGGGGTCGATGCGTACATCTCAGGTGGCGGCGCTAATTGCGGCAGCAGCGCTGGCATTTGTGCTGGCGCGGACAGCGGACAGGGAGGGCCGTCTGCAGGTGGCAGAAACTGAAGGAGGAGGCGTCAATCCTGCAGAAGAGTAAGCTCTACAGTCGAGAGAACTGCCGAATCAACGCCAGATGTGGGAAGTTGACTGCCAGAGACTGGGGAGTCACGAGAATCAACAGAGTGCATCGGCTACAAGAATTGCTGAATCACCAGCAGGATGCCAGTCTCGATTGAAATGTGTGCCGGTGAGGAAGCCAATGTGTTGCTCACGCCGAGCGTACTGCCAAGGCGCAGCGTTGCGTTCACCAAGGGGTACTCGAGTCCTTTGTAGGTAACGCCGGTTACCT
Organism: Caldilineaceae bacterium; assembly: GCA_034428435.1. Lineage (GTDB taxonomy): Bacteria > Chloroflexota > Anaerolineae > Caldilineales > Caldilineaceae > Bin5. The sequence goes on from DAOUHY010000203.1 coordinate 1,987, forward strand.
CTTCACTCAGGGCGATTGCGCTGACGTAGCCGCCCTTCGACCCTGTCAGAGTCAGCTCCTGGGGACCGCGCAGCACACGCGCCAACTGGTCTCCCTCGGCAACGGCCAGAGGCACATTCCAATTCCTTCCAGCCAGAATCAACAGATTGGCGAGGGTCTGGTCGAGGCGGCCGCCGAGAGCGCCGATGAGCAGGACTTCTGCGGCGCCGTCGTTGACTGCACGTGCGATGGCCAACTCCAGATCGGTGGCGGCCTTGGCGGCTGGATGCCTTTCCACGGCGGCGCCTTCCTGCTGGAACCTGGCGAGGAGGTCCTCGTCGATGCTGTCCAGGTCGCCGACGATTACGTGGGGCGACAACCCCAAGGCGTCCAGGTGGCGCGCGCCGCCGTCGGCTGCGATCCGATAGTCATCAGCATGCAGCCAGTGCACCGTCGCAGCATAGTCGACGATTTCGCCATTGACGAGGATTACGGCCCGCAATTCTCTACCGCCCCTCTACAAGAAGGCCTGCCAAGCAAAGATCGACAGCATCATCAGACTGATGATGAACTCGACGGCCATGGCCATCAGGAATCCGCCCACGTATCCTTTTACAGCTCGCGTCGCCCTGGCCCTGTTTTCCTGTGGGGTTGAAGGGCTCTGCGGGTTGGCTGCGGTGTTCAGGCCTGATCCTTCCGGGGGGGCAACCTGTGCACGACGGTACTCCATAAACCACAGGGCGGAGATCGAGCCGATCACGGCCCCGATGAAGGTGCCAACGACGGGTACGCTGGAAAGCAGGATCGCGCCGATAAGACCCCCCAATATTGATACGCCGATGGACCACCAGCCTGCGCCCGACCTTTTGCTGCCGAGAAAGCTCAGGGCCAGGTCGGCGCCCCAGGCGATGACTGTCAGAACTGCGAGTACAAGGAGCGTCGGCCAACCGATGCGTACAAAGCCGTCCGCCCAGGCCCAGACCAATGCGCCCAGCCAGATTAGGGGCGGTCCGGGCAGCAGAGGTACGAGTGCGCCGACGATTCCCAGGAAGATGAGCAGATAGCTCAGAACGAAAAACAGGTTCGATATGTCAAACACGCCAGGCTACTCCTCAAGGGAAAAAGAGCCGTCCTGAAAGTGGAGGGGCAGGACAGTGTGCATAGCAAATAGCGGCGGCAGATCCATGTCCAGGTAATCGTAGAGTGACGGCGGCACCCCGATGTCGGCGAGGAAGAGCTGGCCGCAGGCCGCGCGCGCGGCCGGCTGCAGTAGCCCGCGCTTAGGCAGGGCAAGCGTCATGGTGGCGGTCGCCGAGACATGCGGGACATGGAGCTGGCCGCTGGTCGAGTCGAGACCGCTGGGGGCGTCCAGGCTCAGGATGGGGGCCACGCTGCTGTTTGCGAGCTGGATCAGGTCTGCGGTGCGGCCGCGCGGGTCTCCCGATAAGCCGTAGCCGATCAGCGCGTCGACAACCAGGTCGGCCGGGGGGAGTTCCCAGCCTTCCTCCGCCCAGGCAAGCGGGGCGCCCATTTTCTGAAGAATCGAGAGCTGGTCTTTCATCGCGCCTGGCGGCAGGTCGGTTGGAAGATGGGTAAGTACGATCTGGACCCAGGCGCCCCAGTTGAGAAGGTGGCGGGCGGCGGCCAGACCGCCGCCGCCGTTGTTGCCGCGCCCGGCGAGGACGACGATT
>DAOUHY010000204.1:0-2602 GCA_034428435.1 Caldilineaceae bacterium
TCGTAGAGGTCGAAGTAGTGCTGGGGCGCGACCCAGGGGGAGTGGGGGGAGTAGATGCCGGCGACGCAGAGGAAGGGCTGGCCGGTGCGGGCCTGGTGGCGCATAAACTCGATGGACTGCTCGGCGACGAAGGCGGTGTGGGTCATGTCGTCGCGGCAGCGGGAGGCGAGAGGTTCTATGGGAAAGCGTTCGGCCGGGTGTTCGATGCCGTCCTCGATGCCCATGGTCGCCTGCCAGACCTCTGTCATGGGGGCCTGTCCCAGGCTGACGTGGGGGAGCTGGTCGGGTGCGAGGCGGCGTACCCAGGCGCGGTAGGCATCTTCGTAGGAGCCGGGCTCGTCGGAGATTTCCAGATGGTCAAAGCCGTAGGGCGGGTGATGTGTACGGTGATCGCGGTTGGCGTGGGGCTGGAAATGGAGTTTGCCTATGTTGGCGGAGCGGTAGCCGTAAGGGGCGAGGAGGCGGGGCAGGGTGACGGTATCTTCGGGCACGGGCACGCCCATGTGAGTGATGCCGAGGGTGGAGGGATATTGCCCGGTTAGGAAGCTGAGACGGCTGGGCATGCAGACGGGGTTCTGCACGAAGCAGCGGTCGAAGTTGACGCTCTGGTCTGCCAGTCTGTCGAGGTGGGGTGTGTGGATGTCGGGGTTGCCGTTGACGCCGAGGCCGTCCCAGCGCTGCTGGTCGGTGTAGATGATGAGGAAGTTGGGACGGCGCATGGGGCTGGTCTCCTGCGAGATTGAATCGGGTTTGCGTAGGGAGTACTCTACTATAATGGTTCTTCAGATTGCAATCTTTGTCAGTGAACGCTGGTTATGCGGTCCAGAGTGGGATGGGAGCGAGGGCACCCACAAGGGGCGCCCCTACCGGCACCGGGAGGGATAGGGCGCATCTCGGTCTTGGGGTTGTCCCGAGAAGCCGCGCGGATCTCGGTAAAACGCCTCAGAGGCAGGCGGAAATTGTTTGCCGGCTCTGGGGGGGCTGGGCAGGAACAGGGCGGGCACCTACGGGGATTTGATAGGACTGGCGGGACGCGGATTGGCGAAACTCCTTCGACTGGGCACCTGTTACCAATATCGACACCTGGTCGGCGAGGGATGTTGTAGGACCGGGGGCGTTGCGGGGGCGGAGCCCCCGCACAAGGGAGGCCGCTTGCAGCCGACCGCCCGGAACTGCAGTAGTCAGTGGTTAGTGGTCAGTGGTCAGAGGCGGCGCTACCCCTGATTCAGATTTGCGCGAGATGGGTGCGGCTCCGGTGCTAGCAGAGGCATGGGGAAGTTCGCCCCCATTTGGGAGGCACCGATGGAAAAGGGGCGTTTACGAGAATGTGCCTTTGGTGCTAGTATGAATTTTGCTTTGGAGAGCTGGGATGGACTCCTTTCAAACAGCGTCGGTTTCCGGGAAAGCGAGGAGCAGAGCATGATACGCGTAACCAAGCCCGAGGGATTTGGAAATATCGTTCTGGAAGAGGTCCCGATACCGCCTGTGGGGCCGAACGAGGTGCGGGTGCGGAGCAAGGTCAGTCTGATCAGCCGGGGCTCGGAGATCCTGCGGCGTTATATGCACGAGGAGGCGATCGATCCGAGGATTATGGGCTATTCGCTGGCGGGGGTGGTTGACGCGGTGGGGAGCGAGGCGGCGGAGCGCTTCCAGCCGGGGGACCGGGTGATGGCGGTGGCGCCACATGCACAGTATGTGGTGCAGCCGGTTGATTCGAATATAGGGCCGCGTGTGTGGCCGATTCCGGACGACATTTCGTTTGAGGAGGCTACTTTTCTGCCGCTGGCGAAGAGCGGGGTCACGTGGGCGGCGTCGCCGGGGATCCGGCCCAGTCATACGATCGTGATCATGGGGCAGGGGCTGGTAGGCAACCTGGTGCTGCAGGGGGTGCGGCAGCATCTGTGCGAGCAGATTGTCGTTGTGGATGCGATCGCCAAGCGCTGTCAGATGGGCCTGATTTTCGGCGCGGACTACGCTATCGACGTCAATGAGACGGACCCGGTGGAACGGGTGATGGAGCTGACGGACGGGCGGGGCGCAGACATCGTTTTTGAGTGTGTGGGCGGAGCGCCGGGGCTGAAGTCATTTGCGCAGGCCCAGGAGATGGTGTGCGACGGGGGAACGCTGCATTTGATCGGGCTGTATCACGGGCAGGCGTTGCCGCTGGACGCGGGCAAGATCCAGCGGCGGCGTCTGATTGGGGGCTATTACGGTGAAGATCCGCCTGAGTACATGCTGGCGCGGACGGTGGAACTGATGCGGGAAGGGCGTATCCGCGTGGAGCCTCTGATCAGCCACCGTTTCCCTTATCAGGAGGCCAAAGATGCTTTCGATCTGCTGTATGGACGGCTGGCGGAGGCGATGGGCGTGCTGCTGGTGTGGGAGGAGTAGGGTCCGTTGGCATTTGGGAAGCCCGCTGATGATTCCGCAATAGGGGAATGTGTGCAGGCCTGTCAGGGATGCTCCTCGCATGAAGGTTGTTAGAGACAAAACCGTTCGATCCGCGAAGGAACGCGAAGGGGCGCGAAGAACACCAAAGGTGTACCGGATTTTCGTTGCGCGGCCCTGCGCGGCAAGGCAGTTTGCGCGCGCAAATCGCTGA
>DAOUHY010000205.1:0-1734 GCA_034428435.1 Caldilineaceae bacterium
CATCGCCGCCGCCGAACTCGCCAAGGGCCGTTCCATCAAAGAGGCCGTCAAAGCCGCCAAAAGCCAGCTCCATCAGAGCGCCGCCGCCTACATCCGCCGCAACCTCGACTACGACGACGCCCTCCGCCAACTGCAAACGGCCGTCACCGCCGCCAACCGCGGACCCGGCAGCGACCCAAGTGCCGACCCATCAGTGCGCACCCTCCTGCGCCAGCTCATGTCCGCCCACGCCTCAACCCACGAGAGACTCCCCATTCTCGACACCCTCTATCCGCAGCTCTTCCAACGGCTTCCGCCCGACACATCCGTCCTCGATATCGCCTGCGGACTGCACCCGCTGTCCCGCCCCTGGATGCCCCTCCCTCCAGACGTGCCCTACTTCTCCTACGACATCTACTCCGACCAGATCGACTTCCTCAACCACTTCTTCGACGCCATGGGCTATGCCGGCGCCGCCCAACAGCGCAACGTCCTCGACGGCATGAGCACGCCGCCCGCCGACGTCGCCTTCCTCCTCAAAACACTGCCCTGCCTCGAACAGATCGAGACCGGCGCATCCGAACGCCTCCTCCACCAGATCGACGCCCCAATCCTTATCGTCTCCTTCCCAAACCACACCCTCGCCCGCCGCAAACAAGGCATGGCCCAACACTATAAAACCGGCTTCCTTTCCCAGATCAAAAAAGCCGGCTGGCAAGCCGACTCCCTCTTCTACCCCTCCGAACTCATCTACATCGTCCAAAAAAACTGACCGCCTCCCGTCGTGCCCTTTTCTTGATAGTCCGGGTCTTGCCCTCGCCTTTCTCAGTTCAGCCAAACCTCAAAGGACTGGTAAGACTGGTGTTCACTAAAAACTAGAAACCAGAAACTCAAAACTAAAAACTGATCTTCCAATACAAATACCGCTGCGTCGCCGACGTGATCACAAAACCAACCTTCTGCAACACCCGCATCGACGCCACGTTCATATTCGCCGTCTCCGCAATCACCGCCTCCACGCCTTCCTCATCCAGCGCCCACCGCACCATCTCCCCGACCGCCTCCGTCGCCAACCCGCGATTGTGATAGAACGAATCAAAACCGTAGCCTATTTCGACCGCGTTATCGCGGTCCGGCGGACCCTTAAAGGCCAGGCTGCCTACAATGCGCCGCTCCTCCTTCAACACCGCCGCCCACTGGCAATGCCAGCGCGCATGGTACGGCCTGCGCCGCATATGACTGATCGCCCGCGAAACGATCGGCCGCAACTCCTCCTCCAGCCGCTGCCCGCTCACCGCCAGGCCCAGCGCCTGCTCTAGCCGCGCAAAACTGTCCCGCTGCCAGCGCATCTGCTGTACCGTCAGCGCCATCAGCGTCAGTCTTGGCGTTTCCAGACGTATCATCGTCGAATCGTCTGAACCGGACTTGAACCCAGTACCAATTGTTGTCAAACTGCTGTTGCCTGGACGCCCTGGCGTCCGCCTCCGCTGCCCCTCATGCAGTACCCTGAATAACCGGCCGACTAGATTTCGGACCATGACCGCGCCTATAAACAAGTAGCGTACGTTTGAACTCGATTACAACCACCCCGTCCTGATTGAACCCAACCGTCCGCACCGTGGCAATCCCCTGATGCGGGCGGCTCTTCGAAGCCCGCAGATGCAACACCTCACTCTGAGCGTAAATCGTGTCGCCCTCAAACACCGGCGCCGGCAGCCGCACCTCGTCCCAGCCCAGATTGACCGCATTCTGCGA
>DAOUHY010000206.1:0-4614 GCA_034428435.1 Caldilineaceae bacterium
GTGGCCGCGCACACCAGTACCGACAAGGGCGTTTCGGCCAACTTCAAGATCGCCCCGTTCCTGGCGGAGATGGCGGAGCTGGCGCAGACCTTCCGCACGGATAAACGCTTCCAGAACCCGCTCTTCGACCCGCCCACCAACGGCTTCAACCTGGTGATCAACGACGGCGGCACGGCATCCAACGTGACCGCCGCGCGAACCGTCGCCACCCTCAAACTGCGCGCCATGCCCGACGCCTGCTTCGAGGAGGCGATGCAGATGGTCGTCGAGAGGGCGGAAGCGCACGACCTGGACGCGTCCCACAGCGGCGGCGGCGCGTTTTTTGCCGATGCGGACGGCCCGCTTGCGCATGCGGCCTGCCGCGCGACGGGGGCGCCGCGTGCGGTCACCGTTCCCTACGGCACCGAAGCCACTTGCTATCAGAGTTATATGGATGCGCTGGTGCTCGGCCCCGGCAACATCGACCAGGCCCACACCGTCGGCGAGTGGATCGCGGTCGAACAGCTGCAGGAGGCGGTGGAGGTGTATACGCGGTTGATCGGGGAATTGTGTGGGTAGTATGTGGCCTGCGGAACTGCAGCGTCGTCCTTCTGCCGCCTCTCACTTCCTCTCGGCGGACAAAGCCCGTCTACTGCTCGCCGCTGTCTATCTGAAGAGTCAGCAGGAATTCCAGTAACTCCGCCTGCTGCGCCTGCTCCAGGTTGGCAAATGCGTCCCTTTGCTCCAGCGCCTCGCCGCTGTGCGCCAGGATGGCTTCGGAGATCAGAGTGGCCCGTCCATGGTGCAGGTAGGGTGGCTCCGATGCGAAGCCCCACAGCTTCCTCGTCAGCCAGAACCGTGTAGGGATCCCGCCCTGCACATTTGCCTCCGTGTCGAGAAACTCACCCATATCGTGCCTTTTCAGGTCGGTAAAGACAGGGATGAGGAAGTTTCCTTCTTCGTCCTGTTTCACGTTCCCTATGTAGGGCGACAGGTCGACCTGGTAGGTAGCATTGACATCCTCGGGCCGCAAGTTGTTCGGCGGATTGTACGGGCCCGGCTCGACGAATTCAAGGCTGGCGAGCGGCATCTCCGGAATGTGGCACTCGGAACAGCCGACCCGGTCGAAAATGATGCGCCCGCGCGCAGCAGCCTCTCTTTCGATCTGGGTGTCGGGCGCCACCTGTATTGGTGCGGGCAGCGTCGCTTGGAATAGGGTCAGCGCGGTGATATCACCCACGGTCAGCTCATTTACGCGGCCGTCGGCGTCCAGGTCGTTGTCCTCACCGAACCGCTCGGTCGACAACATGCCGTGATGATGATTCATGGCGTTGTTGGAAAACTCGCGCAGGGACACAACCGCGCCTTTCTGATGAAAGGGGCGGATGATCAGATCGGCATCCACGCCTTCGACACGGGAGGCGTCTACTGAACCGTCGGGATAGCATATGAGCGTGCCGAAATGGACCCCCTTGGTCACCAGTTCGACGGCGGCCTCCCGGCCTGTGCTGATGGCATGGCTGAGCGCTGCCGCGCGCAGAGCATGCAGATCGGTCGTCATCTCACGGGCCAGCAGCTCGATGAAGCCTGCGCCGTAAATGCTGACTGTGTTGCGTTCGTTGCCCACAGTCTTGAGGGTCTGGTTCGGCCCGTTCTCCACCGGGTCGCCATCGAAGTTGACGAAGGGATTCCGTTGTCCCATTACGAACACATTGGCCACGTTATCACCGCCGCCGCCTATGGCGGGGAGATTGTGGCAGCCCAAACATGAATTTGCGTCAGGCGCTGAGATGCGATTGAAGTTGTCCGGTATCATCCGCCTCTTGCGCGGCTGGCCTGTTCCTGTCAGTTCAGGACGGCCTGCGCCGTCAAGTGTATTGAAACTGGCAGCGAAGACGGCGCGTCCGTGCCTGAGCAGCTCTTCGAGAGTGAAGCGGCCCGCTTCGATCTCTTCCTGGCTGATATGCTGTTTCAGAGCCGGTTCTTCGCCGATTACTGGCGGGGAGGAGCCTGAAGATAGGGTAAGGGATGGCCCCATCGCGAATGAGGAGAGATTCAAGACGGCAGCGCCGGCGACGAAAAGTAGCAGTCCGGGCATGAAGGCTCTTATTTTCGCTGGATTCTCCTTCATGGCACCGCGTCAACAGTATGATGCTTCCTCTATAGAATAACCTGCGCGGGGGCACCGTGCCCCGCCGCGACCTCCCGATTTTGGCACATCACCCTCCCGGATCAGGAAGATCGGCGCCGGGCAGTTGTAAGAGGAGGTGGAGGTGTACGCGCGGCTGATTGCAGGCCAGTCGGGAGCAGAGAGCACACATTTCGGGATGGATGGGCATAGGTCGGCGCCTTCGTGCCATGAAGTGGATAAGGTCCTGGGGCCTGTCAGCCCCAGGACCTTACCTCGGGGGAATTTGAGCTACGAAGCCGCAGTCTTCAAGCGTCAGCCAGATCCTTGGTACAGTGTGGGCAGACGAGCGCCCAATCTCTCACGTGCTCCCGGCAGTACCGACATGGCCTGCCCGGCGGCCGCGCCAGCAGCGCCCAGAGCAGGCCGAACGGGCCAAAAAGCAGCCCCAAACAGAACCAGAGCACAGGACGCCCGAGCCCCTTGGTCGAGGCAGCTACCACGGCCGAGACGGCGAACATGACTAGCGCGAAGACTAGCGGTAGAAACTCCATGTACATTTCACTCCACTCCAGATTCCTGACACGAAACGGATACAGTTTTGTACTCGCCGGGCAGCGCATCTTCAGCCTGCAGCCAGTGCCGCACTGCTAAAGAGACAGGTGGTGGCCTCAGGCGAGTTCAGTGACGAGTTAGGGTGCACCTCGAAGATGTCGAGGTGCATAGTCACGGTTTCACGCTGCGGCTGGCGCCCGGCGTACTGGACGCAAAGGCCGCCGTCAGTGGTGACGGGTTCGAGTTTGGCTTCGACTGTGGCGACGCGGTCGACCAGGGCAGCGAGCTACCCGGCCAGGCCGGTGAGTGTGCGCTGTTCGTCCTGTGCCAGTAGAGCGGCAGGCAGCAGGGCAAACAGCGTGGAGACATTAACGAGGCGGGTAATGCGTTTCATAATGGCACCTTTTCGATAGTATGTTGAGACAGGAGTACAGATCGTAACGCCCGGCGGCGCTGCAACGCCCCAGGCATTCGTCCACGAATAGACGGACTCATGGGTAGCATCTTTACTACCACAACACCAACAGTTGACCGGGTCCCGCTGACGTTGCTTTCTGCTAGGAACGGCGAGAAACGAAACGGGCCAACTGACGGTGCTACCTGCATTGAGGCAGAAATTATGTTCGCTCATCCATTATAGCGGTTGCCGATAGGAGTTGTCTCGCTTTTATGGACCAGTTCCGGCGCCGTCGCTAACCAGATCCGGTGATCGCTGGTCAGATAGTTTTCGGAATCAGGCATTGCGAGATCCTGGCCGGCTGGACAGATCGAAGAGGGAACAACTGACTTGCGACGCTGCATCATGCTCTTGGCCCTTGCCGAAGACACGACTAGAAGAAGAGAAGCAGGGATCACCCTTTCAGGCCAACACTCACCCCCAGAATGTTGACACCATTCCCCCTCCCCCCGTATAATCCAACCCATTCCCTTCTTCAAATCCTAGCGACCGCCCAGGATCCCGCCCTGCGGCATCGTTGCAAACAGCACACAAAACAACGCCGCTCAGACACAGGAACAATCCCATGACTCTGACAGCAACGATGGACGCCCCCGCGCAGACGGTGACGCGGCCGGAAGTCACCGCTGAACACGCCGCCTCCTTCCGCGAAAACGGTTTCCTGGCGCTGCCGGACGCGCTGACGCCGGATGAAGTGCAAGCACTGCGCGATGAGACTGTGCACATCTGCCGCGGTGAAATGGGTGAGGTCAACGGCCTTCCGCCCGTCGGCCCCGACGACAGCGACGACGAGGTGATCCAGCGCACGCTCTGCGTCCATTTCCCGCACAAGCTCTCACAGCTGATGTTCGACACGCTCGCGCATCCGTCGATCTGTGACGTGCTGACGCGCGTGATCGGCCCCAACGTCAAGAGCATGCAGTCGATGCTCTTTGTCAAGTCGGCCGGCAAGCCGGGCCAGGCCTGGCACCAGGACGAAGCCTTCATCCCGACGCGCGACCGCTCCCTGAACGCCGCCTGGATCGCGCTCGACGACGCCACCGTCGAAAACGGCTGCCTCTGGGTCATCCCCGGCTCGCACGCCAACGGCCTGATCTGGCCCGCCAAGGAGCACGACGACGAGCGCTTCGACTGCGTGGTGGAGGCCTATGATTTCCCCTACACCGACGACGACGCCGTGCCGGTCGAGGTGACCGCCGGCAGCATCATTTTCTTCAACGGCTATCTGCTGCACCGCTCCCTGCCCAACCGCGCCGCCAGCGGATTCCGCCGCGCGCTGGTCAACCACTACATGAGCGCCGAATCGCTGCTGCCCTGGCGCTATCCGGGCGACGCCCCATTAGGCGTAGCCAGCTTCGACTTCCGCGATATCGTGATGATCGCTGGGCGCGACCCCTATGCCTGGAAGGGCACGGAAGATGTGTCCTTCTCGCACATCCGCCCGGACCGGGAAGGCGGCTGCCAGTGGCCGACGAAAAAGGAAGAGGATTGAACG
>DAOUHY010000207.1:0-2012 GCA_034428435.1 Caldilineaceae bacterium
CATCCAGGTCGGCGTTGAAGCCTGCCTTAAGGAATCGAATCGCGATCGGGGACTTGCGCAGAATCTCCTGAGCCCAGTCCACGCCCTCCTCTTCCAGCGCCTCCACCGTCGGCAGCACCTTGTTCACCAACCCCATCTCCAGCGCTTCCTGTGCCGAATACCGGCGGCACAGGTACCAGATCTCCCGCGCCTTCTTCTGACCGACAACGGACGCCAGGTACGACGCGCCAAGTCCGCCGTCGAAACTGCCCACTATCGGACCTGTCTGACCGAATACCGCGTTTTCCGAAGCCAGTGAAAGGTCGCAGATCACGTGCAGCACATGCCCGCCCCCAATGGCGAAACCGTTTACCAGCGCAATTATCGGCTTAGGCATGTTCCGCATGATGCGCTGCATTTCCAGCACATTCAGCCGCGCCTCCCCCTGTTCATTCAGATACCCGGCGTGCCCGCGGATATGCTGGTCGCCCCCTGCGCAGAAGGCGTGGACGCCGTCTTTAGGCGAAGGACCATTGCCCGTCAGCAGAACAACGCCAATCTGGTCGTCAGCCCAAACGTCTCTGAACGCCTCCGTCATCTGATCGATTGTCTCGGGCCGGAATGCGTTGCGCTTCTCGGGCCGGTCGAAAGCGATTCGCGCCATGCCGTCCGCCTTGTGAAAGGTGATGTCGCTGTATTCGGCGACCTCCTGCCAGTCTGCACTCTGCGGGATCGTCACGAATTATCCTCCTGAATGTCTTTCAAAGCATGGATCAGTTCTCGCCGCAGACGTTCATCTTTCGCGCCATCGGTGCGTACTTCGATGATCGTCGCCCTGTTGCCGTGAAGCGAAGCGCAAAGCGCCTCGTCCAAGGCAACTCTGTCTTGGTCGTAAATGCAACTATAGTCAAGGCCGTACATCGCCGCCGCCGGCGCGAAATCAAGGCCCGACGGCGTGAGAAACAGCTCCTCAAACCGGGCATTGTTCTCGGCAATGGGAAGTCGGCGGAAGACGCCCCCGCCTCCGTTATTCAGCAACAGAATAGTGACATTGCCCAGGCAATGCCTGTCGACCGCTAGCAGCCCATTCATGTCGTGGTAAAAGCTGACATCGCCAACGATTAGCAGCATTGGCCTGGCTCGGTCCGCTGCGGCCGCCCCCAATGCGCTTGAAACAATGCCGTCTATACCGCTCGCACCCCTGTTCCCGTATACCTCGACTCTCTTCCGACAGGGAGGAGCAAACTGGTCCACGTGACGCACGGGCAGACTGTTGCCCACGAAGAGACGGCCGCCATCCGGCAGGGCCGACATCGCGGCAGCAACCGCAGAAACGTCGAACCAGTTCTCCCGCACAAACCTGTCATGGTGTCGCTGGCAGCGTTCCTCAACCGCCAAAACCGAGGAGCCCCAACTGCCAATCTCCCGCCGGCATCCGTCCGCCACCCGCCTGCAAAAATCCGCTTCGTCCACCTGCAAATAGAAGCTGACGCGGTGGCTGTCGTCCGCCCATACACCGTCGCTACGCACGTGGACCTGATAGGCCGAAGCGCTGCCTGTCAGATATTCGTTGAGGTACTTTGAAGTTGGCACCCCGCCGAAACGTAAGACAACCTCGGGAGCATCGAAACCAGTCCCGTGCTGGAGAAAGCCTTCATAGCTTCCTATGATAGGCGACCACCCTGTATGCGGTCCAAAACGCAGTCCTGACAGCGGATCAGCAAAGACGGGATACCCTGTGCTCCGGCTCAATTCCGCGATCGCTTCGACCACGTCGCATGAAGGCTGGCCGGCCCACGGACCGCAAACGATCCAGCCCCGCCCGTGAGTGGAAACGAGCGCGGCCAACTCTTCTACCTGCTTGGGCGTCGGGACAAGAACGCCCCGCCCGATGGAACTGCTCTGTCCCTGGTCAAATCGGGGTCTGTATGGACCCTCCGGCTCCAGCGGCTTTCGAAACGGGAAGTTAACGTGCACCGGCCCTTTACGCAACCCGTCCGCAACGGCATAGGATCTGGCCGCCAGCGTGCGCA
>DAOUHY010000208.1:0-3848 GCA_034428435.1 Caldilineaceae bacterium
GGATGGCTTCGACGCCTTCGTACTCGTCGCCGTGGACGCCGGCGGTCACGACCAGGGTGGGTCCCGGTTCGGAGCCGGTTACGGTGAGCAGGGGTAGCTGCCACCAGCCGCCTTCGACGCGCTGGGAGACGTTCAGCCAGCTGGCGGATTTTGTTCCTCGTTCCAGGTTGGTCAAGTCCAATTCGGAAATGTGCATAATAGTTCTCCTGACAGATGGTCCGTATGTCGCCGGCAGGCCGCGAAGGGTTGGGAGGAACACCCACTTCCTTTCCACGAAGGGCCACTAAGGGCCGCGAAGAAAACCTCTCTCCTATCCGCGAAGGGCCGCGTAAGGTCGCGAAGAACACCTACTTCTTTTCCACGAAGGGCCACTAAGGGCCGCGAAGAAAACCTCTCTCCTATCCGCGAAGGGCCGCGAAAGGTCGCGAAGAGCAGCTGTTGTACTGGCCTGTGATGATGGTCGTATAGCACGCGATTGGCCCGAGGGGTTGGCATTTTATTCTCTGAACTGAATCGAGTAGAGGTCGGCGTCTTTGAGGACGAAGCGGAGGCGGATGGGACGTCCTGACAATGCGCTGAGGTCGTTGCCGCCGGTCCAGCTGGCGGGGCGGTCGATGGCGTCCCCGAAGAATTCGTCGCTGTCGTCGAGGGAGAAGCCGGGGACCGGGTTGCCATCGTGGTCCTGGATCTCGGCGCGCAGGCTGCCGGCGGCGGAGGTGGCGGAGTTGAGGATGAGATTGCGGCCTGAGAAGATCAGCGGCTTGGTGAGGCAGGCGCCGCCGGAAAGGGGGGCGTGCAGGGAGACGAAGCCGTCGATGCGGGTGGTGTAACGGCGTACGTTCATGCTGGGGCCGGTCCAATAGCCTTCGACGACGTAGAGGGAGAGCTCGGGAGGGGCGCCGGGCGAATCGGCCTCGGTCTCGATAAGGCCCCAGGCGATGCTGTTGTCGCTGTAGACCCAACTGTCTACGACATTGGGGCCGGGGCGGATGTATGCCTCTCCCCAGCGCTTGAAGTTTTCACCGTCTCGGCTGGACATGAAGAGCCCGTCCGTAACCACGGAGCCGTAGCGGGGATGGGCGGCGCTGCGCTCCCGGCGGTACTCAAGGCCGGGGAGGTTGTCGGTCTGCGGTACCCAGCCTCTGTCGATGTAGCGCGTGGGGAAGCCGAAGAATATGTGGGGCGCGCGCGGGTAGGGCCGGATCTGGTTGGTGTAGAGTGGTTGTTCGGGGCTGTCGCCGTAGTCGAGCCACTTGGGCTGGGACCAGTTGAGAAAGTCGGGGGAGGTGGCGGTCTTGATGCCGCGCACACCGTGGGGGGCGCCGCCCTGAAAGTCACGGAAATAGGCCCGGTACTGGCCGCGGTATTCGTCCCAGAAGGCAAGGTTCAGGGAGTCGAAGTAGCCCTCGGTGATGACGGGTTCCGGGATGTCTTCATTCTGGCGACGCATGAAGGAGAAGTTGAAGCCGTCTGGGGACTGGAGGGCATAGAGGACACGCGGCGTTTTTCCGGGGACGATGGCCTTGTACTCTGCCCCCTCCTGGCAAGCCGGGTTTGTGTCCGGGAATACGGCGGTATCGCCGGCGCTGATGTCGATGCCGGTGAAGCTGTCGGGCGCGAGAACGATGTTGTTATCGCGGGTGCCCTCGAATTCGACGAGGCCGAGCGCGGGTTTGGTCCAGCGCTTACCGTCACTGCTCTCTGCATAGCAGACAAAGTAGGGGTGGGGGTAGTTTATGCGGCCGCCGCCCATGACGTAATGCCAGGCGCCGTAGTACATGCGGATGCGGCCGTCACTGTCCTGGAAGACGGTGCGGTAGAGGCAGGCGTTGCCCTCGCAGGGGGCGTCGGTCTGCATGACCACTTCGCGCTTGACGGGAGGATGGAGGCGGAGGTCGAGGCGGTCTGTCAACTCGGCGATAAGGAAGTCGTCGATGAGGGGTTCAAGGCGGGTGCCGATATCGATGGGTTCGGAGTTTGTGGTGGTGGAACTGCTCATGAGCGTCACCTGTTGAACGGCAGTGGTCAGTGGTTAGTGGTCAGTGGTCAGTGGTCAGTGGTCAGTAACGGCGGGTGCGGTGGGTCAGAGGTTGGGGGCGCGGAGGACTGTGTTGGTTGAGGGGAGCGCCCAGACTTCGTGATAGACGGTTGGGGAGGGGCGGGGCGGGGGATAGTTGGGCGGTCTGTTGTTGGGATCGTGGAGCTCATTGCGGTCGCGGCCTTCGATGTGGTGGAGCCAGGCGAGCTCCTCGGGGGCGGCGGCGACTTCGCGGCGGAGGATAAATTCAGTGTAGTCGAAGGCGGTGAGGGCGACGTGGGCGAGGAAGACGCGGTCGACGATGCGGCCGTTCCAGGTTGCGAGGTCGGGGAGGACGAGGGGGCCGGTGCAGATCTGGAAAGCGGCGTCTGAACGATTGACGTTGATGAGATTGACGGGAAATTCGACGGTGACGTGCAGGCCGGTCTGATCGTCGCGGTAGGTGCAGCGGGCGTTGAGGAGGGCGTTGGCGAGGGTTGCTTCGATCAGGGGCCCGCCGGCGGACAGCTCAATTGGGTGGGGAAACTGCTTGAGGCTGATGTCATGATCCTGGAAGGCCTCGCTCAGCTCCTGCGCGGAGACGGACTCAGTTTCGGTGCTGGGGCGACGGGCGATCGGGATGCGGTAGGTGCGGCTGAAGGCCATGCGAAATTCGCTGCTGGGGATCTGGAAGAAGCCTTCACGGGGGATGGTGTATTCGGTGCGGCAGGGGGCGCCGACGAATAGCTCGGCCAGGGCGCGGCCGTTTTCGTCGGAGATGGTGCAACTGGCTTCGATGTTGAAGCGCACCTGGCGTACATCGCCCTCTTTGCCGATGAAGCCGCCGGCGTACTCGTAGAAGGGATCATCTTTCCAGGGGAAGGTCTTCCAGGTGAAGAAGGAGCGGGGAAAGTCGATCATGCTGGCCTCCGCGGCAGTTGGATCAATTCAGATTGCGGTTACAGACTCCAGCGGTATGAGGTATCAGTCCCAGGTAAAGAAGACGCTCAGCCAGCCTTCGTGGCCGGTCATCATGCGATCGAAGAGATCGGGCGCCTCGGTGTATGGCACTACATGGCTGACGAGCGGTTCGATCTGGAGCTGGTCGCGGCGGATCAGGTCGAGTATCACATGCTGGTTGCGCACGCGCGTCCAGGGCCAGTAGGGATGGGTGTCGCTCATGCCGGTCTGGTAGGAGCCGGTCATAATGATTTCGCGGCGGAAAAGCTCGTCGGACTCGATGGGGATGGAGCCGCTGGTGGCGCCGACGAGGATGATACGGCCGCGATCGGCTGCGGCTTTGATCATGGTGGGATAGTTGCCGAGATAGGAGGTACAGTGGAGCTGGACCTCGGCGCCGCTGCCGGGCAACATGCTGGGCAGAGCGCCGCGCCAGCGCCAGGGCAGCTGTGTGTGGGCGCGGATTTCTTCGATCACGTCGTGGCTGCCGGCGTTGACGAGATGGGAAGCGCCGAGCTGGCGGGCGAGATCGAGGCGAGACTCGACGAGGTCGACGCCGATGAGAGGCTGGGCCCCGACGAGGCGGCAGAGTTGGAGCGCCATCAGCCCTACGACGCCGAGGCCGTGGACGGCGACCGATTCGCCGATTTGGATCTGGGCGCGGCGCACGCCGTGGAGAGCGACGTCACCGAGAACGCAGAAGGCGATCTCGACGTCGGTGAGATCATCGGGCAGTTTTTGGACGTTGTACTGTTGGGGGATGACGACTTCGCTGGCTTCGAGTTCGGGTGTTACGAGCCAGTGGGTGGAATGGTTGCCGCTGCAGAGGACGCGGTCGCCGACGGCGACTTTCTTTATCTCGCTGCCGGCG
>DAOUHY010000209.1:0-7332 GCA_034428435.1 Caldilineaceae bacterium
ACCACTTTGCGTTCTAAAGAGTGGCGTGTATTCTAGCCACGGACTCCTGGCCACTTGCGACTGTCATTCTCAGGACAATCTTCCACCCACAGTGAAAGTATAGGCTGTGCTTGGGCAGCAGGTCCTTGCGATCGAACCCCCAAAGCCTCCGGGTCCCTGGCAATCCGGAAACTTTGGTTCTTGCTTGCTGAGGAATCTGTTCCACTGCCTCATCTCACGCACACTCTACGCGACACCTTCCCACCGGAAACCATTGGCATCTCCCAGGTACGAAGATGTCGAATCTCCGCACCGTCTGGAATAACTGCCCATGACCATCATCGACGCCCACAATCACCCCGACTGGCACGGCCATGACCTGCCCAAGTTTCTCGCCAATATGGACCGCTTCGGCATCGACAAGACCTGGCTGCTGACCTGGGAGTGCCCACGCGACGAATACAATCCGGCCAGCTACTTCAAGGCCATGCACTTTGGCGACGGCAGCGCCTATCCGGTTCCGTTCGAAGCCTGTCTGCGCTACAAACAGGCCGCCCCGGAACGCTTCGTCCTCGGCTATGCACCCGACCCCCGTCGCCCCGAAGCCGTCGACCAGCTTCAGGCCGCCATCGAGATTCACGGCGTGCAAGTCTGCGGCGAAATCAAACTCCGCATGCTCTACGACAACCCCGACGCCCTGCGGCTATTCCGCTTCTGCGGCGAAATGGGCCTGCCAATCACCTTCCACATCGACTACCCCATTCCGACCGGCACCAGCTATCCCCGCACCGACTGGTGGTACGGAGGCAGCATCGATTCCTTCAAGCGCGCCCTGCACGCCTGTCCCGATACCGTCTTCATCGGCCACGCGCCCGGCTTCTGGGCCCATATCTCCGGCGACGACCAGTACGACAAAGTTGGCTACCCCAAGAGCCCTGTTCTCCCCGGCGGCCGCCTCTTCCACCTCTTCCGCACCTTTCCCAACCTCCACGCCGACCTCTCCGCCGGCTCAGCCTATACCGCCCTCACACGCGATTTCAGCCAGCTCGACGACCATCCGTTCTCACCCGAAAGCGGATCGACCGCCGAACCCTTCCTCATCGAATTCCAGGATCGGCTACTCTTCGGGCGCGACTTCTTCGACGACCGCATGCAGAACCTGCTCAACAGCCTCGACCTGCCCGCAGAGGTTCGACACAAGATATTTTGCGCCAATGCTGAGGCGCTTTTGGCATAGAGTAGGCTTCCCGCTCTCAGCTACATTCCTGCCATTTGCTTCGCAGGGGAACTGCCTGGGCACAATGTGAGGATTTGGAAACGGGGAACGGAACTTTAGTCTTTCTCTTAGTCGTCCAACACCTCTGCGGCGCCCAGGGCGGACGCCATCAGCTTCCTGTAGCGGGACGCGTCTACTCTTGTCACAACGTCCACCTCAGTCCATTCGCCTTCTCTGGCGAAACCGTCCGTCAAGATGCGCCGGTCAAAGACTGTAGCGCCCCTGGATGTGCCGGTCGAAAGATCCACGTGGACGGGCCTGCTTACCGTAGTGGCGCCTTCCGGGTCGATCACAGTCGCTACCGTCCCCGCGTCACCGATCAGAGAAAAATCCATCCCGAAGAAGTGGCAATAGTGCAGCGCGATTCCGCCGGCGATGCGCGCGCCTGCCCCCTTGGCCTCGGTCATGGCCTTAGCCTCCTCCTTCGTAAACCTCACCTGCATGAACGGGTCCAACGGGTACAGCGTGACAGGCAGCCCACTGTGAAGCACGACAGCCGCCGCCTCCGGATCGTAGCGAACATTGAACTCCGCCGCCGGTGTCGTATTGCCCGGCGCCGCGTACGTCCCGCCCATCACGTACAGCCGCCCGATCTTCTCCCCGATGCGCGGATACATGCGCAGCAGCATGGCAATATTCGACAGCGGCGCCAGGCAGATCATAGTCATCGGCTCCTCTGCGTCGCTCAATATGCGCCGCAGAAACTCGACCGCATGGTCGTCGACCCTTGAGCGCCGCGGCGCACTCAGGCCGAGATCACCCATCCCGTCACCCCCGTGCAAAGGCGGGGCCGGCAGCCCGGGATCGAGAACTGGTCTGTCCATCCCCGCCGCCACCGGTACCGGCGGCGCCTCGATCGCGTCCAATAGCGTGAGAGTATTGGTAACGACCTGCTCCAGTGCGCAGTTACCCGCCACACAGGTTATCCCGCGCACTTCCAGCGCCGGAGACGCCATCGCCAGCAGCAGCGCCAGCGCGTCGTCGCCTCCAGTGTCTACGTCAAGCAATACGGGGAGCGGTTTAGCCATTTCAGAACTCCTAAACTGCGGACGACCTGTCCATTGACGCCATCGAAGATCTCCTGCGTCTCTGCAACGCTACAGCAAAGACCGCCATGAGCAGCGCGCCCAGAACAGGAGCCACCACAAGGCCCTCCAGCGCAGTCTCCAACGCCATCTGGTCCGCTACCCAACCTGTAAATGTCGCGCCGAGTCCCCCCGGCCACCACCCCAAACCCATTACCAGGCCAGACGCCATCGCCATGCCCCGCGGCCACACCTCCTGCGCAACCACAACCGTCGTCGGGTACGTGCATCCCAACAGGAAGCCGATCGCGCCAGCATAAATGAACTGCACGCCGCCGCCTGAGCTGATGAAGAACCAGTATGCCGGCCCGAGCATGGCGAAACTGCTCAGCAATACCTGCCAGCGGCCGAACCGGTCTGACAAAATCCCGCCAAACAGGCTGCCAACTCCGATCAGTAGCGAAAGTACGAATAGCATCTGCCCACCGTAAACGACCGAATAGCCCCTGTTCTCCAACAACGTCGGCAGATAGGTCGACAGGCTGAGTTGAAACCAGGCGCGTGTCATTGCCACCACCGTGATGAGGACCAGACCCAGCAAAAAGCCCTCTCCCGCCCGCGACTGGCGCTCCCGATGCGCTTCGCGATCACCTCTGCTCTCCTGACCCAGCCCGTTGACCAGCCAGATGGCGGCCAGGACCACGACCGGAAGCAGGACGATTGTCCCCTTCAACCCCAACAATCCCAATCCAATCGCCAGCAGAAGCGGACTGCCCGCCGACCCAACATTCCCGCCAACCGCAAAGAACGAGACCGCGCGCCCCCGCTTCCCCTCGTCAGTCGCCTTAGTGACTACCGAAGCGCCCGCGGGATGAAATGCTGCCGACCCAAACCCTGCCAGTGCCACGCCTATCAGCAGGACCCAATAATTGCCGCTGAAGCCGAGCACAGCCATGATCAGCCCCACCCACATAACGCTTAGAGCCGTAATTCGCCGCGCATCAAAACGGTCGATGAAGAATCCGAACAACGGCTGCGCCAAGGACATCGTCGTCGTGCCAACTAGGGTAATCATGCCGATCTGCCCGTAGGTCAACCCGAACTCGGCGCGATACAACGGGAAAAAGACCGGCAAATACTGGTGAAATAGCTCCAGCAGAAAGTGCCCGCCAGCCACCAGCAAGACCGTATTCGTCAGCAGTTCGTGCCTCAGCCTGGGACGCGGTACTGTATCTGCCTGCCTGTCGCTTATCATTGTGCCCGTCTTCTCTTCTCAGTGCCGTCGAACTGAACTACGCCTGATGCTTGAATGCCGTCAAACATAAACCGGTCGCCCCCTCTGCGCATCGGCTTACATGATTCCTCCTCGGGCATTCGCGCCCAAAAATAAAGAGGGAACGAAGATCGACCCTCTTCCTCCCTCTACCTCGGCCATGATAATATGCAAAGGAGGAACTGGCAACTTGAGTGCCTTCACAAAGGCTTCCTCAAATCCCTTCACAGAACAGGCAGGCTGGGCGCCTCCTTGGGTAGGACCTCCAAATGTTCAATGTCTGTGTCAACTGCGGACACTACCACGTCGACAAAGAGGTAACCGATCCGGATACCGCAGTTGAATTCTCCAATCCCCGCAGCCCGGGCCGCTGGCAACAGGACGCGTGGCTGGCAATCGCCACCTGTCCGCGGTGCGGCCGTGCTCGCCCATTTCTGCAGCTGCCGCTCCTCCTCGTCGGTGGAGCCAGCGCCGCTGGCAAAACCGCAATCCTGCATGAGCTCTCCGGCCGCTTCACCGCCGCCGTGCTCCTCGAAGCCGACCTTCTTTGGCTGAAGGAGTTTGAAGCACCCTCAGACGGAAATCGTCGCTTCTTCGAGACATGGCTGCGCATGGCGAAAAACATCGGCCAAAGCGGCCGCCCCGCGGCCCTCTTTGGCGCCGGCCTGGCCGTCCCCGAAAACATCGAACAGTGCTTGGAGCGCCGCTATTTCGGCCAGGTCCACTACCTGGCCCTTGTCTGTGAAGAAGACCTGCTCCGCCAGCGCCTCCTGGCCCGCCCCGCCTGGCGCAGAAGCGGCCAGGCCGTACAGCTGGCCGCACAACTGGATTTCAACCGCTGGCTGCAGACTGACGGACCGCATCAGACGCCGCCTGTAACCCTCCTGGATACTACCGGCACATCTGTCCGGGACTCGGCAATAGCCGTCAAAGAGTGGATGAAACGCGCCCTGGCGTCGGCTATGCCCGGCACGACCTGACCAATGACCCACCCCGACAGTCTCTGGCGAAACCGGTCATTTGCCCGGCTCTGGGTCGCACACGTCACCTCCGGCGCCGGTACAGCCATCACGAATGTCGCTCTGCCGCTCGCCGCCGTCCTCGTACTGGGCGCTACGCCGACGCAAATGGGCCTGCTTGCCGCCGCCGGCTCTCTCCCCAACCTTCTCTTCGGTCTCCTTGCCGGCGTCTGGATTGATCGCGTCCGGCGCAAGCCAATCCTGATCTGGGCTGATATCGGCCGCGCCCTGCTTCTCGTCACCATACCCGTCGCCGCCTGGCTGGGCCAGCTCTCCTTCCTTCAGATTTGGCTCGTAACCTTTGCTGCCGGCGCACTGACCGTTTTCTTTCAAATCGCCGCCATTTCAGTACTTCCAGCTCTCGTGGAAAAAAGGCAACTGGTCGAGGCCAACAGCAGACTCTCCACCAGCGACGCCGTCATCGCAATCGCCGGACCGGCCGCCGCCGGCGGACTCGTACAGCTCTTCAGCGCCCCCAGAGCAATTCTGGTCGATGCAGTTTCCTACCTGTTCTCCGCCCTCGCGCTCGGCGGCGTCGCCGAAGAGGAGCCGCAGCCTGCCTCACAGCCAGACCGCGACGACGCACCGGAGGCCGTCAATGGGATCCGGGCTGCCGCAGTATCGATTGGTCGTGAAGTGGGAGAAGGAGTGGTCGAACTCCTCCGAACGCCGCTGTTGAGGGCGCTGACGATCACCTCCAGCCTGGGAATGCTGGCCGGTTCCATCTCAGCGGCAGTGCAGATGCTCTTTCTCGTCAATCAGCTGCACTTCACGCCGTCCATAATCGGCATCGTCGCCGCCTGCTCTGGCATCGGCTCCCTGGCGGGCGCGATGCTTGCCGGAAGAGCCGCGCGGCATCTGCAAGCTGGAAGGACGCTCCTCCTTGGCAAACTGTTGTGGATCGCGGGTGCCCTGCTGCTGGCGACCGCCGACCTGATTGGCCGCGAAATAGCTTCAGCCGGCGTCGCACAGGCCCTGGTCGGCCTCGGCAGCACGCTATACTTTGTAAATCAACTCAGTTTGCGCCAGGCGATTACTTCTGTTCGACTGCTTGGGCGTGTTACAGCCGCCCGCCGCTTCGTCCTCTTCGGCGTGGCAACCGTCGGTGCCTTTATCGGCGGAGCCCTCGGAGAATCAATCGGTCTGCGAGGGACCCTTCTTGTCGGGTCCGCGGCCCTCGCTCTGGAACTGGTCCTGCTACTGCTCCCAACCATCAGGCAGGCTAGAATCGAATGAACGCGCCGTCAACTCTTCACCTTCTGCGTCCTCGGCAGAAGTGAGAAGTCGGCCCCTTGTACCCGGACGAGCAGGAAAAGCGCACCCACAAGCAACATTCCCGTAAGCAGCCAGAACAGTCCACTGTACCCCAATCCGGCGATCAGCAGTCCCCCCAGCACCGGTCCCGCCACCTTGCCGCCGTTCTTCAGCGAACCGGCCAGACCCATCCCCGCCCCAACCTTTCCCGTCGGCACCTGCTCCGCAATCAAAGCAACCGTCGCCGGGAAAATCAGAGCTTGGGCTGCGCCCATCGCCGCAGCAACTGCCAGCAGACCCGCAGTTCCTCCCGCCGCCAGTAGGAATGGAAGAGTGACCGCCAGGCAGAACATCCCCAGCGACACCGCCCTGAGATGGCCGATCCGGTCTCCCAGCCTGCCGCCCCAGGGCTTCAATAAAATGAGCGCGCCCTCTTGTACGCTGAAGAACAGACCTATCTCGACCGTAGAATATCCGGCTGTCAGCGCGTAGATCGGCAAAAAGGCCTTAATGACGTAGGTCACGATAAAAACACCCGCCTCCAGAGCGCCGGAAAGCCAGACCGCAGGCGTACGCAACAGCCCCGCCTCCCGCTTCAAAAGCCTTCTGATGGCGCCGAACCATGCAGCCGTTCCTCCTGCTTTTTCCATGTTCGCCTTGGATTCGGCCGCTGCCGTCTCGGGAGGGCGTGGCTCGTCCTTGCCCATCCACAGCACCGGAACGAACGCAGCCATGCTCAGAACGCCGATGAGCGTGAAGACCGCGACCGGCTCCAACGAAAGCAACAGCCAGCCCGCCACCGCCGGCCCGACAAGGTAGCCCCCGCTGCGCGCCATGCCAAACCAGCCGAGCCGCTCCGCCTTGCGCTTGCCCCCGCGCTCCGCCACATACGCCACGGTCACCGGGCCGTAGATCGCCGTCGCCGTGCCGTGCAGCAACCGGATGACGATAAGCTGCCCGGGCGTCTCGATCACGGAATAGAGAAAGGGCACACCTGCGAAGATCAGCGTACCGATCAGAAGCCACAATCTCCTGCCCATACGGTCCGACAGCAGGCCGAACAACGGCTTAGTCGCCATGCCCGTGACCGTCGAGACCGAGACGATCAACCCCAGCAGCGCGTCCGATGCCCCCAGCGACGCCGCGAAAATAGGCAATAGTGGCGTCTTGCCCATCTGATAGGCGCTGCGTACGATAAAATCTGCAGAAGAAATCTTCAAGAGCGCAGGCGACCCTGCGCTCTTTGTTACTGCCAGTGGGACACGCATCGAGACCCTAGACCACTACCGGAGGCACATCCGCCGCCTGCACCGCCGCGTTGAAGTCGGCTACACTCTCACCCAAAATCGACTCAAGTTTGTCAAACTCTGCATCGACCTTCGTGCTCAGTTCACCAAAGACGTCATACGTCTGCTTTGTCGGGGCATCGTCAGCCGCGGACACTACGCTGATGAGATTGTGCAGCCTGGCGTTGAGCATCGTCTGCAGTCGCAGCCTGTCAAACGC
>DAOUHY010000210.1:0-4659 GCA_034428435.1 Caldilineaceae bacterium
CGCCTGTTACGCCACTTCGGAGGACGGCGTGAACTGGGAGAAGCCCTTCCTGGGCCTGTACGACTATCCTGCGCCGACCTGGCGGGGCACACCGGTTGGCTTAGAGAACAACATCCTGCCCAGCGCGCAAGGCATGCTGCAAGGGCCGGTACACGACCCGCATGATCCGGACCCGAGCCGGCGGTTCAAAGGGCTGCGCTGGGGAGGGAATGAATTGCGCTCGATGGCGTCGGCAGACTTTTTGCACTGGGAAGAGCTGGATATTCCCTCGCTTCACAGCCATGATGAGTCTCACTTGACGTACGACGAGACGCAAAGATTGTTTATTGCCGCGGCCAAACGAAACGGTCCTTACGGTCGTTCGTGGCAGCTGTATACGAGCAAGGATTTCGCGGACTGGGAGGAGCACGGGCTGATCTTTCATGCCGATCAGACCGATCAGGAGAACGGTTTTGAACGGCTGCAGAAATTTTTCGACGACCCGGCCTACCGTAGCCCGATCTACAACCGGCCGGAGGAGTGGCGTACGGACGTCTACAACTTCCCCATATTTCCGTATGAGGGGCTTTACCTGGCGACGCCGGTGATGCACCATTGGGCGGGGAAACATCCGCCGATGTATGAGAACGTTGACAGCCGCAAGTCGGTGGAACTGGCGTCGAGCCGTAATCTGCTGGATTGGGAGCGGGTGGCGGGTCGGGCGCCGTTTTTGGAGCTGTCGCCGGTCCGCGACGGCGAGACGTATGATACGGGGCAGATCGTAGTTCTGAACAGGCCTGTGGAGCGGAACAACGAGCTGTGGTTCTACTATATGGGCTTCCGGTATCGTAATCTTTCGATTGAGGACCTCCTGAACAGGCGTTACCTGGATGGCAGCGCAATGTGCATGGCACGATTGCGGATGGACGGGTTTGTTTCGCTGAAGGGGGGCATTGAGTGGGGATCGGTGTTGACGAAACCGATCGAGGTCAGTGGCGACACGTTGCACGTGAACGCGGATTCGTGGCGGGGGCGGGTAATCGCCGAAGTGATAGATGCCGGTAGCGGGCAGGCTGTTGATGGCTACACGAAGGATGACTGCGTTCCGGTTATGATGGATAGTATTGACGAGTGCGTTCAGTGGCGGGGCGGGCGCGAGCTGAGTGAACTGGCGGGGCGGACGGTGCGCTTGCGTTTCCATTTGTGGCAGTCGGAGTTGTATTCCTACTGGTTCAGTTGAGGATTGTCCGCGAATGGCCACGAAGAACATCTCTTTTCTATCCGCGAAGAGACGCGAAGGGGCGCGAAGAACACCTTCGGGGATCATGCGGGTTCTCTGGTTGAAAGATAGTGCATTAGAAATGGAGTTTTGTGATGAGACGATTTGAAGGAAAGACGGCACTGGTCACGGGCGCGTCGCTGGGGATTGGGCGCGGGATCGCGCTGTGCCTGGCGGAGGAGGGCGCGAATGTGGTGGTGAACTACCGTACTTCGGAGGCGGAGGCCCACAGCGCGGCCGAGGAGATCCGGGGGATGGGCAGTGAGGCGCTGGTGTGGCAGGCGGACGTTTCGGACCGCAGCGCGATTGCGGCGATGATCGAGGGGGCGGTTGAGCACTTTGGCCGCCTTGACGTGGCGGTGGCGAATGCGGCGGTGTCGATCCGGGAGCCGGTGGTGGAGGCGAAGTGGGAGAACGTGATGCGGACGTTTGAGGTGACGCAGTTCGGTGTTTTTCACACGTGCCAGCTGGCGGCGCAGCAGATGCTGAAGCAGCCGCTCACGGGACGCAGCCGGGGCAAGATCGTGATCATCAGCTCGGTGCACGAGGAGATCGCGTTCCCCAGCAGCGGCGCATACAACATGTCGAAGGCGGCGATCAATCACCTGGGGCGGACGATGGCGGCGGAGCTGGCGGGGGACCGGATCAATGTCAACGTGATCAATCCCGGCTGGATCGACACGCCGGGTGAGCGCAGCTTTTACAGCGAGGAGGAGATAGCGGAAGGCGGAAAGCGGATTCCCTGGGGACGGATTGGCGTGCCGGAGGATATTGGCAAGGCTGCGGCCTATCTGGCCAGCGATGATGCGGACTACGCGACCGGCTCGATATTGCGGGTTGACGGGGGATTCGTGCACGGTCTCGTGTTGCCGGAGGCGGATGGCGGCAGTGGTTAGTGGTCAGAACTGCAGTGGTCAGTGGTCAGTGGTCAGTAACTACCCCGTGGGTGGACAGGGTCGGGGAAGGGAGTAGTAGATGAGGGTTGCGACGGGTGGGCTGAGTCATGAGAGCAGTACGTTCACGCCGGTGCCGACGACGATTGAGAGTTATCGGGAGAGGTTCCTTCTCGAGGGCGATGAGATACTGAGTACGTTTGCGAGGACGAATACGCCGATCGGCGGCTTTATCGAGGGTGCGGAAGCGCATGACTTCGAGCTGATTCCGACGTTGTTTGGCGAACCTCACCCGAGCGCGCCGACGCCGCGGCCACTGTATGATGAGTTGCTGGGGCGCATATTGGACGGGATCGCGAAGGCGATGCCGTTGGACGGCGTACTGTTGGAGCTGCACGGGTCGATGTCGGTGGGGGACATGGACGCGCCCGACGGGTTGGGAGATGGGGAGGGTCATCTGCTGGCGGCGGTGCGGGAGACGGTCGGTCCGGACGTACCGATATTGGCACAGCTTGATATTCACTCGAACGTATCGCAGCAGATGGTAGAGATGGCGGATGTCCTGATCGGGCGGGAGAGCTATCCGGAGGTCGACATGTCGGCGCGCGGCCGCGAGTGCGCGGACGTGCTGGTGCGGATTGTGCGCGAGGGTCTGCGGCCGACGATGGCTTTGCACCAGATTCCGATGGTCTGGGGGCTCAACCAGGTGACCGCGCACCCGCCGATGCGGGACGCGATCGCCGAGCTGCACCGGTTCGAGTCCTTGCCGGGTGTCGTGTGCGGCTCGATCGCCACTTGCTTTTTTCTGGCTGACGTGCCGGATATGGGCGCCTCGGTCTACATCGTGACAGACGATGACCAGGCGCTGGCCCAGGAATACGCCGACCAGTTGGGAGAGTGGATTTATGGGCGGCGGGAGGACTGGCAGATGGAGCTGCTGCCGGCGCGGACGGCATTGGAAAGGGCGCAGACGGCCGGGCGGTACCCGATCATTCTGGCGGATTTGCAGGACAACACGGGCGGCGGTTCGCCGGGGGACAGTACGGGCGTGCTGCAAACATTTGTGGACATGCAGCTGGAGGACGCGTGCGTGCTCTACATTGTCGACCCTGAGGCGGCTGCGCTCTGTCACGAGGCGGGCGTCGGCGCGCGGCTGGCCCTGGAGGTAGGCGGAAAGTCGTCGCCTTTGCAGGGGGATCCGGTGTCGATGGAGGTGGAGGTTGCGGCGCTGTCGGACGGGGTATTCCGGTATGACGGGCCGATGTATGCGGGGCTGAGCGGGAACATGGGCACGTCGGCGCACGTAGTTCAGGATGGGATTCACGTGTTGCTGGTGAGCGGGCGGGAACAGCCCTTCGATACGGCCTTTGCGCGGACGCTGGGATTGGACCCGCGGCAGATGCGGTACATTTGCGTGAAATCGAGCACGCATTTTCGCGCGGGATTTGAGTCGTGGGCGGGCGCGATCCACGTGGTGGCGGAGCCGAGCGTGCACAGCCTGCGCGATCTGCCTTTTCGGCGTCTCGGCCGCGACCTGTATCCGTTCACGACGGGGAAGTAAAAGCTCTCTCGGAAAGGAAAAATTTGCAGAAGGGCAAGAGTGGGGGGCGCGGTTGCGTCTCCCACTCTGTTTTTTCTGCCACCTTCGATGGGGAAATGCGGAGGAGAGCGCCCCCGGTAGGAGTCGAACCTACGGCCAAAGGTTTAGGAAACCTCTGCTCTATCCTCTGAGCTACGGGGGCAGGAAGCGCTGCACACGCTAGGAGACGATAGCACAAAGCTGCGGTCAGGTCAAAGGAAACGGGGGAAATTGGTGGTGGGGCTCTGGGGGGGGGGCGTTTGGGGAAGGGGAAGGTGACGTGTTGGGCGGCGCGAGGGCAGGCACAAGGCCTGCCCCTACCGGAGTTCTGGGTGGGGACGGAGGGGGCGCCGCGTACGGGAGTGTGAGGGCAGGTGCGAGGCCTGGCCCGACCGGAGGTTTGAGGGGAGAGGTGAAGGCGGCGTCTGAGGGTGTACGAGGGCAGGCACAAGGCCTGCCCCTACCGGAGATCTGGGTCGGGACGGAGGTGGCGCCGCGTATGGGAGTGTGAGGGCAGGTGCGTGGCCTGGCCCGACCGGAGGTTTGAGGGAGGAGGTGAAGGCGGCGCCTGAGGGTGTACGAGGGCAGGCACAAGGCCTGCCCCTACCGGAGATCTGGGTGGGGACGGAGGGGGCGCCGCGTATGGGAGTGTGAGGGCAGGTGCGAGGGTTGGCCCGACCGGAGGTTTGAGGGGAGAGGTGAAGGCGGCGCCTGAGGGTGTAAGAGGGCAGGCACAAGGCCTGCCCCTACCGGAGATCTGGGTCGGGACGGAGGAGGCGCCGCGTATGGGAGTGTGAGGGCAGGTGCGAGGCCTGGCCCGACCGGAGGTTTGAGGGGGGAGGTGAAGGCGGCGTCTGAGGGTGTACGAGGGCAGGCACAAGGCCTGCCCCTACCGGAGATCTGGGTCGGGACGGAGGTGGCGCCGCGTA
>DAOUHY010000211.1:0-2258 GCA_034428435.1 Caldilineaceae bacterium
ACGTATTCCCCGTAGGGGCTGGCCTTGTGCCTGCCCTCGCACCCCCAACTGACGGACTCCACCGTAAGGTCAGGCCGGGGGCCTGTACTGCGTCTCGCCAAAAGACGTTAACTGATTTCAGCCACCGCAGCCATGGATTCCCCGCCAGACTATCCCCACCCCAAATCTGGGATGCACCCGAGGGCGAGCGTATCTGGACGTGCGCGACCGACTTTGTTACAATTCGGGGGCAGCGCTGCCTGTCATCTGACCCAAATGAAAAGCAAATAACGGCCTCGACGACCGTTTCATTCCAGCATCTTTCCGCTATCCCATGACGCTTGAATTCTGGCGCAACCTGTCCGTCGTCTGGATATCAATATTCTTCTTCCTGCTCTGTCTTGTTCCACTGGCGGTCGCCTTCCTCGCCGTACACGGCATGAGAAAAGTGCTCGGCGGCGCCCAGTCCGGTCTCGAGAACCTGCAAAACGCCAGCAGCCAGGCCCGCGCCAAAACCGAACAGACCGCCGCAAAAGTCACCTCAGCCGTGATCCAAGGTCAGAGCAAAGGCGAGAGAGCCCAGGCCACTCTCCAACACCTGCTCAAACGCACCGCGCCTGACCGCGATGGCGCCAAAAGCAGCAATGGCTCTCCTTCCACCTGATCACGCGCGCCAATCGCTCCTCCCGGTCTGTCCATCGCAAAGGACAGTCCCAAAGAACCGAAACCGGTAACTCCCCACTTGAGTGTTCAGCCGCGCATGCCCCCGATATTGGGCACTTGACAAAGTGCGCAATATCTTCCAATATACCTGCCAGCCAAACCTTTCCAACAGAATAGATCCGCCCCCGACCTTTGACCTTGCCAAGTGCCTGAATGTATCGCATTTCCGTGAAACTCCAGTGCAGTTCTCTCCAAACCTATTTCAGTAAGGAGGAAGCAACGTCATGAAAAAGCTCTATCTGTTCGCCGTCTTCACCCTGGTGATGGCTATCATGGTATCGGCCTGCGCGGCGCCCGCGGCACCGGCTGAGACCGGGGCCATGGAAGAGGAGATGCCCGAGGAAGTCACCATCAGTATCATCACCGCCCAGGGACCCCTGGCTGACGGCCTCGTCGCTCTGATCCCGCAGTTCGAAGAAGAAAATCCGGGCATCAAGGTCGAAGTGGCGCCCTTCCCCTGGACGACTTTCTTCGAAAAGGTGATCTCGTTGGCCCGCACCGAGTCCGGTGAATTCGACGTCATCTTCGCCGACGATCCCTGGATGCCTAACATCGTCGATGGCGGGCTGTCAGTCAACCTCACCGAAGCCTACGGGGCAACCCGCGACGACGACGTGCCCCAGGTCTCCTACGACGTCTTCTCCTGGCCTCCTCCCTATGGCCCAATCCCCTTGGACTTCCAGACCGGTGAGCGCCCCGACCTGCACGCCCTGCCTATCCAAGGCAACGTCATCATGTTCTACATCCGCCAGGACATCCTTGACGAACGCGGACTCGATCCGCCTGTAACCTGGGATGACGTTCTGGCGATCGCCGAAGAAGTCCACTGCCCCGATTGTGACCCGCCCTTCTACGGTTACAACGTGCGCGGCGCAGCCGGCAGTGACGCCCTCGCCCTGCTGTGGTCGATGGGTGGCGGCATCTTCGACGACGAGTTCAATGTCATCCTTGATAACGAGGCTGGCTGCGATGCGCTCACGCTCTACGAGCAGTTGAGCAAGTACCTCCCGCCGGGCGGCAATACCTATGGCACCACCGAGATGGTCGCCGAGGTCGTCTCCGGCCGCGCCATGATGGGCATCGGCTGGCCGGGCGACGCCTACGCCGCCTTTGAGGACGAAACCGACTCCGACGTTGCTGGCAAGATGCTCTATCTGCCTCTGCCCGCCTCCGAAGTCGGCGCGCCCCATGTCTCCATGATGGGCCACTGGGGCCTTGTGATGAATGCCCATTCCGAAAACAAGGACGCCACCTGGGCTTATATGGAGTGGATGCACTACAACCAGGAACACGCGCTGTCCTATGCCCACGCCGGCGGCATCCCCTTCCGCAAGTCCGTCTTCAACGACCCTGAACTGATCCTGGAAAAGCCTTGGTTCCCGGCCCAGTTTGAGGCCCTGATGGTTCCGCCGAAGTGGCGGCCCCGTAGCACCCAGGCCACCGGTATCAGCCTCGCCATTCTTGGACCGGCCTTCAGCGCCGTCGGCGCCGGTGACATAACCGGCCAGGAAGCCTGCGAGCAGGCTGGCGCCGAAATCCGGCTCGAAATGGAAGGT
>DAOUHY010000212.1:0-4773 GCA_034428435.1 Caldilineaceae bacterium
GACTTTTCGATGAATCTGCGTCCTGCCTACGGGCTGGCGCAGGTGATGGCGATGCCGACGCCGGGCACCGATTCGCACGGGCTGGGCGACACGGAGTGGTTCGAGGCGCCGGAGCCGGGCTGGAAGGGGTATGTGACCCATGCCGGCGGGGTGCGCATGGCGCAGGTGCAGATCATGCGGCGCATGGCGGAGGCGATGGAAGACGACGAATATCGGACCCGCTGCGACGCCTGGTTGGAGGCGGGCGCGGCCGCGCTGGAGGAGCATCTGTGGGCGGGCGACTACTATCTCAACTTCAGCGAGCCGGAGACGGGGCAGAAGTCCGACCTGATCTTCGGCTATCAGCTGGACGGGCAGTGGGTGACGGACTGGCACGGGGTCGCGGGGGCATTCCCAGCGGCCCGGGTGGAGCGGACGCTGCAGACGGTAGCGGAGAACAACTGCGCGCTGAGCCAGTCGGGCGCGGTCAACTACGCCACGGCGGAGGGCGAGCCGGCCAAGGTGGGGGGCTACGGCACGTTCAGCTATTTCCCGCCGGAGCTGTACATGCTGGCGATGACCTACATGTACAACGGGCAGCAGGCGTTCGGCCGCGATCTGCTGCAGCGCTGCCTGGACAATATCAGCTGCAAGTGGGGTTATACGTGGGACGCGCCGAATACGGTGCGCGGGGATGCGGATACGGGCCAGCGCGCGTTCGGCGCGGACTATTATCAGAATATGATGCTGTGGGCGGCGCCGGCGGCGCTTCAGGAGGAGGATTTGACCGGTCCGATGCAGGCGGGCGGGTTGGTGGCGCGGGTGATCGAGGCGGGGAGGGGTGCGTAGAGTTTTTTGGTGACAGCGACGTTCGAACTGGTTTTGCGATTATTCGGCGAGGCTTTCAGGCCGGCCAAGAGTCTGCTGGCGGCACGGACGAACCTTGTCTTTCGTGGGCGCGTGTGGATTGCTGGTCGTGGTGACCCTGTGCTGGCTACCCAGGCCACATATCAGTTTGCTGTCGAGGCAGACTCCGAAACAACCTGAAGCGATGTTATGCCTTGGAAATCCTTGGGATTGTGGGTAACTAAAGGCACGGCGTGCCGCACGGTGCAGGCGGCAATCCAGGCATCGTTGGGCGCAATCGGTCTTCCGGCTCGCTGCCGCTCCGCGACCAATCTACCGTAGCAGCGAGCAATCTCATGGTCGTAGGGAATGATAACGAAGTTACGAAGTATTGCTTCGAGTTCATTCCGCCTACTCGTACCCCAGTTGCCTTTCTCCGCCCCGAAGTAAAGCTCTCCAACGGTGATAAAGCTGATGGCGAGCAGATGATCCTGGACATGCGGCAGATATACTTGCGCGAGCGCTCCGCCCCTCATCAGGTACGAAACGATATTCGTGTCGAGAATGAGTGTTGACACACTCACTCTTGACGGCCATCATTCGCGCTGGCAGCATGTCTAAGAGCGTAAACTGCCTCTTCAAAGCCGTCATCTTCGTCGCCCGGCCACGTGCCAAACAGAACCTGCACATCAGTCAATGGTTGTACGTTCTGCGCGCGCGCCAGTTCTTCCAGAGCGGGAGATTCCCAGAAAATGTCTGTGACTGGACCCTCCTGGCGAACAGGTGACTCGGACGAAGGGGCTTGTACTCGGGTTGCTGGCGTTGTCTGTTCTCTTTCGCCGACCGGCGTCTGTGGCATTGCGGTTCGCTCTTTCCTATGCGGGGCAGACAAGCGATCACAAAAAACTTAGTGAAAGTTGCCCGCTTTTTGCCGAGAGATTTGGATCACGATTGTTAATTCGTTGTTATGGCGCTTGTCCTATGGGCAGACCCTGTGGAAAAGGACGACGCACCATGGGCCTAGTTTGCGCGGACATTTTAGCACATGTTCATAGGGAGTGCAGGCGGGGTGAGAGATTTGTTGGATCAGCCTCTCACAGCACGCTCTTCGGAAGGCTTTTACGGACATAAAGGACCTTAGCTGTTACCTCGAAACGGAACGGCCAAAACCGAGGAGAGAGTGACGATGAGCGAGGAGTGAGAGACACCTTTGCTCGCCTCGCTTTGGGGCGCGAATTGACTGTGGCTGAGTAGATTCCCAGAAACTGACAACTTACGAGGCGTAGTCGTCCTGGTTTTGCTTGCGCCAGTCGGGTCTGTAACCGCGCTCGCTGGCGAAGCCGTAGGAGGACCCGATGCAGGCGGGCGGGTTGGTGGCGCGAAACAGACCCGGCAAACGCGTTGGCCAAGAGGCAAAAAACTCCCCTTTGACAGACATATCAAATTAAATATAATTTCCTTTATTATCACTAGGTGGTGATCGAACCGTAAGCAGTGATAGAACAGCAGCATGATACAGAAAACGATCACCCACAGTTGTCGAGTGTGCGGAAGCACAAATACCATCAAGAGTGGGACCAACCTCCTCGGTCAGTAGCAATATCACTGCAAAGTCTGTGGCGTGTACCGGGTTTTGAAGTCGAGGAGAGGCGGGAAAACCCAGGCCGCTCACTCTGAAAGCCTCATTCAGGTAACCGGTTTAACATTGACCACAACTCGGCGATAAAGTCCGTGTTCTAACAACTTACTTTTTCCCACTCCCTTTTTCCCAGCAGAGACACTTCGTGCAGGGCGTAACGCGAACCGACCGGAGAGGATCAGGAGAGCGCATATGAGTAAACCGTTGCGAGCGGGTTTGATCGGTTGTGGCGGCATTGCCGGGGCGCACATGCGGGCATACCGTCAACTAGGGGGTGTGGAGATCGCGGCCGCAGCGGAGATCGTTCCGGACCGGCTCCAATCATTTGGCGCTGACTGGGGTATCGAGAACCTCTACCATGATTACGAGGTCATGCTGGAGCGGGAAAAGTTGGACATCGTCAGTGTCTGCACACCGCCCTTCGCCCACTGTGCTCCAACCATCGCGGCGGCTGAGGCCGGCGTGCGGGGCATCTTCTGTGAGAAGCCGATGGCCATGAATCTGGCCGAGGCCGATCGGATGCTTGCAGCCTGTGAGCGGGCCGGGACGCTACTCCAGATCGACCACATCTACCGCTTCGAGCGCAATTTCCGCCAGGCGAAGGCAATGGTGGAGGCCGGCGCAATCGGTGACCTGCTCGTGATTTCGGGAAAGTGCGTGGGGCCTCCGCGCAGTCCCGAAAACTATGCCGGACAGTACCGGCTGAATGGCGGCGGCTGGATGATGGCCCAGGGCACTCACCTCTTCGATCTGTTCCGCTACTTCGCCGGAGATCCACTCTGGTGCCTCGCCAATGTCGAGCGCTGGCGCCCTGACGTAGACATCGAAGATGCTGCCACCGGTCTTTTCGGACTGGATAGCGGTGTCAAGGCATTCTTCGAAGTAAGCGGCAACCGCGCGGACCGTACCTTTGCGTTCATGGCCGAACTCGAAGGTGTGAAGGGCCGGTTGCACCTCTCCGACGGGGTGGACAGATTTCACTTCTATCAATGGACCGCCGGACACACGCCTGATGATTGGCGGCCTGTCGAAACGGTCGTGGAAGACCCGATCGCGATTGTTCTCCAGGACTTCCTGAGCGCCGTTATTGATGATCGTGAGCCGGAATCCAACGGACGTGAAGGACGGGCCGCCCTGGAGATGATCATGGCCGTCTTCGAGTCCCAACGACAGGGCGTGGCTTGTATTAACTTTCCGCTGGCAATCGAGGAAAACCCGCTGGCACTGATGAATGAAGAAGGCACACTGTCTAAGCTTAGTAAGGACCCTAATCACTGATTGCGCTGCACGTCAGGAGGACACCTAACATGAAGCTCGCTCTGTTTGCTTTCGGCCAGGAAGATCATGTGGGCATCGTTGAACAGGATGGCATCTTCGATCTCACGCGCGCGATGCAGGCATACGATCTGTTCAACAAGAACACCCAGACATCGCCGGTGACCAGCATTCATGAGATGTTGGACAAGAATATGGTCCGTCCGGCGGTCATCGAACCGGTGTTGGACTTTATTGACCGGCACAACCTGCGGCAGGCTCTGACAGTTCCCGAAGGGGCAGCTGATCATCCCTTGCGGGCGCCCATCAGACGGCCAGGAAAGATCATTGCTCTCGGCGGCAACTACTCCTTCCCAGGCTATCCGGACCCTGAAGAGCCGCCCTTCTTCTTCAAAGTCGCGACTTCGGTTATCGGATCTGACGAGCCAATCATTTACAAGAAAATCATGAAGCAGGTGGAGCCGGAAATCGAGTTGGCCGCGGTGATCGGCGCCCGTGCGAGCGATGTACCCGAACAGGAAGCGATGCAGTATGTGGCCGGCTATACCGTGCTGAACGACGTTACGGCCCGCGATCTGCAGAATGCCGCATGGGATATCCAGCGGCCCTGGGAATATACCAAGAGCATAGATACCTTCACGCCCGTCGGCCCGCACCTGGTCCTGCCCGAAGCGGTGAGCGATCCGCACGACCTGGAGATGATCATGCGCGTCAATGGCGAGGTCGTGGCCGAAGCCAGCACCAACACGATGTTGTTCCGTATTCCCTTCCTGATCGAGTACCTCAGCCAGTACATGACGTTGGAACCGGGCGACATCATTGCGACGGGAACGCCGGCCCACCCGGAGGCGCTGCACCCCGGCGACGTGATTGAACTGGATGTGGCTGAGGTGGGCGTGCTGAGAAATCCTATTGTAGCCGAAGGTTGATGAGGAGGCCCTGGTGAGCAGCCAAAGAGAGTCACCGTCGTCAGCGGTTTTTCCCTGGGTAAACGCGGCCGCGTCGGCGGCGAGCGGGCCGGCGTTGCGTATTTT
>DAOUHY010000213.1:0-7474 GCA_034428435.1 Caldilineaceae bacterium
CTGGAACAACAATGATGGCGGCGACGAGCTGGATACCAGTCACTGTTACATGGGTCAACCTCGCTTCGACGAACTGATATCGCTGCTGCCGCGCCCGGTGACGGTACTGGGGATCGACGAGAACACCGGGGTGGTGATCGATCCTGTGGCGGGTGTATGTGAACTGGTGGGCCAGGGGGGCGCAACAGTACTCACAGCGGAAGGCAAGCAGGTGTTCGGGAAAGGGTCGCAGTTTCCGGCGACGGCGCTGGGGGACTGGCGCTTGCCGCCGACGCCGCAAGACGGC
Organism: Caldilineaceae bacterium; assembly: GCA_034428435.1. GTDB lineage: Bacteria > Chloroflexota > Anaerolineae > Caldilineales > Caldilineaceae > Bin5. Next base: position 287 of record DAOUHY010000213.1, read on the forward strand.
ATTCCGGGGGAGATTTGGGAGCGGGCTTGCGGGGTGCGGGACTCGGCTGAGAGTTCGGAGGAGGAAGAGGCGCCGCAGCCGATACTGGCACTGGCCGAACAACGCCAAGCCGCACGGGCGGAGCGCAACTGGGCCGAGGCGGATGCGCTGCGGGACGAGATCAGCACGCTGGGCTGGCAAGTACACGACACACCGGAGGGGCCGCGTCTGGAGAAGGCTCAATAGAGGTTTTCGGGTGGACGCTGACGGCAAACCAGCCGGTTTCGGCCATACACTATATGCGGTAAGGAAACGGAGCCATGGAATTGAACGCTGTGACAAGCCTCCAGGACCAGATTCGGGACAGGTACGACGCCTACGAGCATCACACGATCTCCTATCACATTCTGGTCAACAACGAGGGTCAGGAGCCGGAACGTAGTTTCGATGTCTGGGCTTCCCGGGCCGAGATCGAGGCGTTTGCGAGAGAAGGCTATTTGGTACGGGAGGCGTTGATCGAGGGCGAGCCGTTGGAGATGCTGCGCCGGGCGCTGGACGAGGTGGAAGAGGCGGAGTTTGAGGAGTCCGATGGGAGCCGTCTGAGCGGTAGGGACTGGATTCCGCGGCATCTGTTTGACAAGCATGCCGACTTTCACATGTTGATCAACTTTGACCCGTTGCTGTCGGTGGCGCGTGCGGTACTGGGCCCGTTTGTGCGCATTCGCCAGCTGGCGGCGCGCATCAGCTATCCGGGGCAGGAGGTCCAGTTCACGCGCTGGCATCACCATCAGCCGGGCATGACGGAGCCGGTCCCGCCCTTTTTCGCGTATCCGCACAAGCTGGACTGTCTCATCTATCTGGACGAGTTGAACGACGCCAACGGGATTCTGGCTGTGGTGCCCGGTACGCATTTGCATGCCGGCAGGGAGCTGCCCCTGGAGGAGCATGGCAGTTTGACGGGACAGAGGGAGATAAGGGCGCCGGCCGGCACTTGCGTAATGCTGCACGGCAACCTGTGGCATCGGGCGATGCCGACGGGAGGGGAAGGCAAGAAGCGCCGCGTGCTGATTCTGAGCTACGGGCCGACGTGGATGCGCAGGTCGCCATTTGGAGACAGGCCGGAGAACGGGCTGATGGATGGAGTGATCGAGGAGGCGGATGCGGCGACGCAGGAGCTGCTAGGGATTGGTGGGTAGCAGTAGGTGAGGTGCCGATGCGCGGCGGATCCACGGAATCGTCCGGGCGCAGCGTTCGATCACGGCCGAAATTGCCCTTCCGTTGTCGCGTTACTTTGGAAACTCTGCAGAGTTCTGGATGGGGCTTCAGAATCAGTACGACCTGGAAAGTGCTGAGGACCGGCTTTCGCAGAAGCCGGACGAGGTGGTGGCCTACTCGTCCGGCGAGTGAGCCAGGTTTTCAACCCAAAAGAAAGCGGGAGTCGCGGTGATCGCGACTCCCGTTCTTTTTGCGGTTCGATCGTGCGTCCGGTCAGCGGGGCGGGTGCATGGGCATGACGACGTGGAGGAACTCTTCGTCGGCGAGGCCGAGGGGCCGGATGGTGCCGGGGCGGTTGGACTGGGTGGTCTCGAGGACGACCTGCTCCTCGTCGATCTGGCTGAGGACGGCGATCAGATAGCGGACGTCAAAGTCGATCTCCAGGTCATCTCCTTCGACCATGGCATCCAACTCATTTTTGCTGTTGCCCATCTCGGCGCTGCTGGCGGTGAGGTGGAGGTTGCCGACGCCGCTGTCGCCGTTGGGCTCGATCTTGAGGCGGACGATGTTGGCGTTGTCGCGGGCGAAGAGCTGGGCGACGCGCACGGCCTGGAGGAAGGATTCGGTGCCGACGACTGTGCGGGTGTTGTGGCTCTTGGGGATGATGGCCCGGTAGTCGGGGAAGCGGTCGGCGATGAGCTGGCTGACGAGATCGACCTGGTGGAAGGCGCCGCGGGTCTCGCCGCCTTTGCCCCAGACGCGGAAGAGAATTTGGTTGCGGGCCTGGGTCACGGTGACCTGGACAGGTTTTTCGTCTTCGGCGTCGGCGATGATGCGGCCCAATTCGCCCAGATGGCGGGCGGGCACGACGACGGACAGGTCGTCGGTGAAGGCCTCGTCGACTTCTATGCTGCGCACGCTGAGGCGGTAGCCGTCGGTTGCGGCCAGTGAGAGGCGCTCTTTGGCGAAGGTGACTTCGACACCGGTGAGGGTGGGGCGGCTCTCGTCGGTGGCGGCGGCAAAGACGACCTGATCGATCATCTTGGTCAGCCCGGCGGTCTCGAGGGCGATGGTGCGCCCTTCGAGGGCCTCGGCGGTCTCTTCGGGGCCGTCGCCGTTATCGACGGTGGGGATTACAGGGAACTCCTGGGCGTCGATGCCTTTGATGTTGACGTCGAAGTTGCCGCAGCGCAGATGGAGTGTTTGCGTGCGTACGGACAACTCCATCTCGATCTTGTCGGGCGGCAGGCTGTTGACGAACTCGGTCAGCAGGCGGGCCGGCACGGTGATGGCGCCTTCATCCTCTATGCGGGCGCCGATCCAGCAGTTGACACCGATCTCCAGATTGGTGGCAGCCAGCCGCAGCTTGTCATCCTTTGCCTCGAGCAGGATGTTGCCGAGGACAGGCAGCGTACTGCGGGACGATACGGCGCGGCCAACGATTGACAGGCCCTTCGACAGATTCTCCTGAAAGCAGCTTACGCGCACTTTTACCTCCCGTCCTCCAGGAAATAGTTCCTAATTTGGTACATTTTCGGATAGTTTTCGCTCAAGCAGCGAAGCGGTAATACGTTGATCAAGCATAGCATAGCGGAAATTGCAGGCCAAACTACCGGCCCATGGATCAGGCAGTAGCGGCGGCCGTGGCGAGCGGTTTGCGGAGGCGGAAGACCAGCCAGAGAGGGAGCTGCGCGGCGAGCGTAATCGCGAGTTCGGTCAAGACAGTTGCGGCAAAGACAGGCAGCTGCGAATCGATTTCTTTATCCGCGAAGTAACGCGAAGGGACGCGAAGAAAACAGGAGGCGTATCGGATTCTCTTTGCGGGATATCGCGGTCCTTCACGGATCAGCTGCGCTTTGCTGCCGCGTATCTCTGTTCTGAGGGACGTCAGTGGCTTGAAATAGCACGAGGGAGGGTAAGTACTGTTGGGTAGGCGTGTTGGTGCGGACGAGGGGGCACCGTGGGGCAGGCTGGTGTAGAGGGGGCGTTGCGGGGGCGAAGCCCCTGCACAAGGGAGGGCCGAAGGCCCGACCGCCCAGAACTGCAGTTGTCAGTGATCAGTAGTCAGTGGTCAAGGAGGCTATGGTTGATTGGGAAGGAGTGAGGGAGCTCTGAGTCTGCGAATTGTGCAGTTTCGGAGAGGGAAAACTGCTGAGTTTGGCGGGGGGCGACCGGATTCTCTATAATGGTGACGTGCGCTGCCTCTTCTCTCTTTTGCGTGGAAGAGGGGCAAGTGCGGAGCGAGATCCGGGACAGGCGCTGTGAGTCGGACAGCGGCCAAGCTCTCTCCAGTTTCCGCCGCGCAACGATTCCAGCGACGGCGTGTTATAGATTATGAATGGAAACGCTCTGAGCGAAACAGAAAAGAGCGCCAACGGGAGCCGGCCCGTCCGGTCTGAGGTTGAGCCGCCTGAGGACGAACGGGCGATTGAATCGGCGCTGGTGGCGCGGGCGAAGAAGGATTCGCAGGCGTTCGGCGAGTTGTACGAGCGCTACGTTGATCGTATTTACTCGTATGTGTACAGCCGGGTACAGAATGTCGAGGATGCGGAGGACCTGACGGCGCGAATCTTTTACCGGGCGCTGGACCGGCTGGACGGCTACGAGGACAGGGGGCTGCCGTTTGGCGCGTGGCTTTTCCGCATTGCGCACAATCTGGTGGCCAACTGGCACCGTGACCAGGGGCGGAGGACGTTTGTCCCTATCGACGGGATGGTCTTCCGAGGAGAACAGCGGGAAGAGCCGGAGACGACGGTAGAGCGACGGGAAGGGGAGGAGGCGTTGTGGGCGGCGATAGAAAGGCTGCCCGAGGAGCGGCGACGGCTTCTCTTTCACAAGTTCGGAGACCAACTGACGAATATAGAGATCGGCGAGTTGATGCAGAAGAGCGAGGGTGCGATCAAGTCACTTTATTTCCGCACGCTGGCGGCGCTGCGCAAGGATTTGAGCGAACAGTTCGAGGACGGTGAGGCAGAAGGGGCGCCACCCGACTCCGAAAATCAGGGAAAGAAGGCATCCGATGGGAAGCGTGAACATGCTGGATAGGTTGCAGCAGTTCAGAAGCGACGTGGTGCGGGTCATGCCATTCAGGCAAGCGGCGCGCGGCGAGATGGAATCTGAAGCGATGGATGACGAGTTGACGGAAGAGGAGGAGGAACAGTTCGCGCAGATGGTGAGCTTCCTGGGCAGGCTTTTCCCGTTTGTACGGCCGTCGCCTGAGTTCCGGGCGCGGTTGAAGGAGGCACTGCTGGCGGAGCACCGGCGACGTATGGCGAACGAGGATTTGCTTCCGGCGCGGCAGGAGGGAGGAATTTCCTGGTGGTGGTCTCTGGCGGCGACGGTGCCGCTGTTGATCGGTGTGCTGGCGACGATATTGTGGCGGCGGAGCCATCGGTCAAACGGGCAGTTGGTGTCCCCGGTGGGAGGGCGGTAGGGTCGTACCGCTGCAGCAACAGTCTATGTGGCGATGCCTCCCGGCTCCTTTGTGGAGTCGGGAGGTTTTTTTGTGCGGGCTATTGTTACTTACCCTTTTTCCGGCCGCCTGTGACGCTGCTGACGCGGTCCAGTTTGCCGGCGGGCTTCGTGGCTGAATGGGCGGAAGATTTGGCGGCAGAGGGCTTCGGTTCTGTGGAGGGCTGGTCGAGAAGGCTTCCCTGTACGGACTGTTTGACCGAGGCAACTGCGGCCCGTTTGCCCTTGGGCTGGGCAGTGCTGGCGGGTTTTTTCGTTTGCTTTGCCCGGCGGGGCGTTGATGCGCGTTTGGAATCAGGTGCGGGCTCTTTGGTGTTGCCGGTCTTTTGGCGGCGGTTTGAGGCGGTGGTGGCCGCGGGCTGGGACGCAGTTTCCCGGGCCCCATTCCGACTGGATTTGCGGCGGGATTTTGCCCGGCGGTTGGTGACTTCGCCGTTGGCCGTTTCTGCCGGGGCCTGCTGCGGTGCGGTCCGCTCACTGGTCGCCGGTTTGCGTTTCCTGGTTGTTTCGCTGGCGAGCTTGCGCTGGGCGCGCGGTTTGGCGGGCTTGGCAGCGGCGGTCTCGCCTGATGGTTTTCCCTTAGCGGGCGCCTTCGTCGTTTTCTGCTTGCTTTCCTTTACCGGAGACGCGGAGGCGGTCTTTCCTCTGCCATTCAACTGTGGTTCGGGTGGCGGCGGCGGGCTGTCGATGGGGGCTACGACGGGTGAGAGTGCGTGCACGGCTGCCACCGCGTCGCTACTGGCGAGATTCACTTTGCGCGAGCCGAGCGCGCTGCGTCCACTGGAGGGGATTTCGTCCAGCCCGAGCGGTTTAGCCACTCCTTTCTGCGTAATGAAGGCCGCGAAGGCATGTTCCGGGTTCAGCATGGCCGCGCCGGCGAGGTCGCCGGTACGCTCGTCAAGCTTGTGGGCGATGATGCCGCCACCGCCGCGGCCCTGCAGGCTGAACTCGTCGATGCGTGTGCGTTTGACGTAGCCGGCGGAGGTAACGGTGAGAAGCTCGCCGTCGGACGCGACGGGTAGTGCGGCGATGACCTCGTCGCCGCGTTTGAGGTTGATACCGGCGACGCCGCGTGCGGATGTACCCATCGCGCGCACTTTTTCTTCGGAGAAACGAATCGAACGACCCATGCGGGAGACGAGCAGGACCTCGCCGTTGCCGGGGGTAATGAACGCGCGGGCCAGCCGGTCTTTGCCATTCACGCTGATCACGGCCTGGGCGTTCAATGAGACCTGGGTGAAGTCGGCAAGGGCGATGCGCTTGATGGCGCCCTGGCGGGTGACGAGAAAGAGAAAGCCCTCGGTTGCGGCGTGCGGCAGGGCCAGCATGGAGGCGATGGTGTCGCGGCGGCTGAAATCGGTCAGGTCAGCGAGGTGCCTGCGGCCTTCCTGTGGGAGCTCGTGGACACCGAGGCGGTAGCAGCGCCCGCTGGCCGAGAAGATGAAGAGCTGGTCGCGGGTGTTGGCGGCGAGTAGCGCCGCGCCCGCTCTTTGGGCTGCCTGGCGCAGGCCGGCGCGGTTGATGCCGTTGAAGTCCTGGCGCCGCAGGTCGCCTTTGGCACTGAGAGCCACCCAGACGCGGCGGTCGGGCAGCAGGTCGGTGGCGGAGAGGGTGCCCTGGGCGCGTTCGACGATCTGTGTGCGGCGGCGGTCGGCGTGCTGCTGGCGGAGGGCGAGCAGCTCTTCGCGGATGACGCCGAGGATCTTGGCGTCGCCGGAGAGAAGGTCTTCGAGGTAAGCAATTCGCTGCTGCAGCTCCTTATGCTCGTCCTGAAGCTGTTTGCGCTCGAGCGCGGTCAGCCGTCTCAGCGGCATATCGAGGATGGCCTGGGCCTGGACTTCGGTGAAGCCGAAAGCGCGTATCAGGTTGTTGCGGGCGGTGTCGACGCGCTGACTGCGACGGATGGTCTGGATTACTTCGTCAAGGATGTCGAGCGCCTTGAGCAGGCCTTCGACGATGTGCGACCTGGCCTTGGCCTTGTCGAGGTCGAACTGAGAGCGGCGGCGGATAATCTCCTGACGGTGCTCGATAAAGAGCCGCAGGATGCGCTTGAGGGTGAGGGTGACGGGCTCGCCGTTCACGAGGGCCAGCAGAGACATGCCGAAAGTCTGCTGCATTGGGGTTAGTTTGAGCAGACGGGCCAGGACGGTTTTGGGGTCAACGTTGCGTGTCAACTCGATGACGATGCGCATGCCGGTGCGGTCGCTCTCGTCGCGCAGGTCGGTGATGCCGTGGATTTTGCCGTCGCGCGAGAGGAGGGCTATGCGTTCGAGCAGGTTTGTCTTGTTGGTTTGATAGGGCAGGGCGGTGACGACGATGCGGCTGCGGCTGCGGCTCATCTCTTCGAAATGGGCCTTGGCCTGCATGATCAGCCGGGCGCGGCCGGTGGCGTAGCCCTGGGAGATGGCGTCGACCTCCTCGTCGCCCTTGGCGGCCTGGCGATAGCGAAAGAGGATGCCGCCGGTGGGGAAGTCAGGTCCTTTGATGAACTGCAGGAGATCGTTGACGCCGACTTCGTCAATT
>DAOUHY010000214.1:0-13776 GCA_034428435.1 Caldilineaceae bacterium
CGTAGGCACGAGGGTGTCTCTGCAGAAACGCGAAAAGTTTCTGCCACTGATAGTCGGAAATCTTAGTTGTAGACATCCTCCTATTGTCGCCAATGTATCAGAATTCATCAAACGTCAACGACCCCTAGGTCTTCAGCCTCTATCGCTAGTCCCATTGGTCGGGGGTGTTTTCTTGTCGCCAGCCATGCGTGGACTTTGGCTTTTCGCGCCTTCTTGCTCTTGAACTTCCGGTGCTTCGATGGAATGTCGTCAATGTACTGCTCAGACAGAGGCCATACCGGATCCGTGTCAGGTATCATCTTGGCTACGAAATCCTCAAGTTCCCCAGTCGACTTGTTATCGGGCATCAGCCAGATGCCGATGCGGAGAGTTCCGTTGACAATTGTCCCTGCGGAGTTAGGCTGATCAGGTAATTCAGACAAAGAGAAATGCTCTTCCTGCCTAAGCCTGTTCAACCTCTTCGTTACCTCATTCCAACGATCAATGGGGCGCTCGTCCGCGTCCAGTATGATCCCAAGAACTTGGCGGTCGGGCACATCAGCCTCAACTTCAATCGCATCAAGAAGCTTGTCAATGTTCCCCGTTTCTACAATGCAAAAGTTGTGGGGCAAACCCTTGCGCTTGCTGAGGTGAATGACCACGTGCATGTCATTTGCGCCCTCAACTAGCAAGACAAAGGGGTGTGAATCACAATCCGACATAAGCTTATCTGACTTCAACTCCTTGCTCGGCGGCGATCTTAGACCTTCGTTCAGAATATCGGACGGCGCGCATCCTTTCATCCTCCTTCTCCAGACGCACCAGCACACCTTCGGCGTCTTCAAAATCCGCAGCCGCTTGCGCGAAGCTCTTGACGCAATCCCAACTGTGCGTCGTGGCAAAAACTTGCACATTATTCTCGTATGCTGTCTCTAACAACATTCGCCAGTAATCACGATGGACCGTGTGGTGAACCCCGTTTTCCGCTTCGTCAATGAGCAGGAAACCGTCTTTACAGTAAGCAAGGGCCAACGCAACCCCAAAAAGCCACGTTGCTCCTCCTCCCAGACTTTTTAAAGGCACCGGTTCGGCGAGACCCTTGAGCTTGACAATTGCTCTTTGACCACCAAAAGCGTTTGACGCTGCTTCATCACTAACAACTGAAACACGATCCACTTCTTCACCGTAAGCTATCTTGAGCGCCTGAATTACTTGACTCTCGTCATCCGTCAAAGCAACTTGCCCCCAAAGTCTTGGCAGCTGAAAATTCTTCAGACTCCCATGCCCAATCCTTTCACACTTTATTGAAGATGGCCTTCTGGAATTGAATCGCCTAGCCAAATAATTTAGCTCTTGTTCGAGCGCTATGGGATCACTCGCATTCACATCGTAATCCTTGTCTGAAGTCAGTAACGCGGGAATAATTTCATCGTTGCCTTGGAACGAAGCCCTTAGGACAAATGGTTCACTGTCAAAGGACAGTGAAGCTACCCATCTTGCAAAAGATTCTTCTGCTTCTAGAATTACTTCGAGCAGGGAATACGGCTCAAGGATTAGCTGATACCGATCCTGTATCGGCCCCAACTTCGTTCTGACATTGGAGGAAATGTCACGACCATAAAATATGGCATCCCAATTATAGAAGGTGTACTTTTCCCTATTCTCGTCAAGTGCATAAGAAACCTCGTCGCGTTCCAATAGAATGTCCTGCAATACGGTGTATCTAGCTCTTTCTGCAAAGACCTCTACCGCTTCCAATACAGTCGTCTTCCCCACTCCGTTCTTCCCCGCCAGCAGCGTCACTCGACCAAGACGCGGGATGGTCAGCTTCTTGATGCCGCGGAAGTTCTCGATGTAGAAATCGGGGAGCGGCAGGCCGCTGTCGTTGTGTGTGTCGTCCATATCTTCACTACTCCATAGAAGAGACAAAAGAGAGGGGAGCAGACGTCATTTTGTGCTCTGATCCACGTTGATACCGCGCCTCTGGAACTCTGCCACAACAGAATCGCGCGTGGCACGCGCCTGCGACTCTGCGCGGATCGCGTCCGATTCGGTAGCCTGGGACCACTCGCCTGGATATCTGGCTTCCACTGCCCACTCGGTCAAATCAGCCAAGTCGGAATGGTCAGCCCGCAGGATCCAACTGTCCGGCAGCAAATTCCGCAGAACGTTCAGGTCGTGCGTATAAGGAAAGTCAATTTCCTCCAGCACCAGAGCGGCTTTCAGCGCCTTCTCGGCAGCTTGCTGAGAGAGCCAGCAGACGTGACGGGGGGCTGACAAACGGTCCGTCAGTAGGCGCTGGGCGACTTCAAGATCCTCCGCGGAGAACTGCAGCCATCGCCTGGCCTCTTGCACGACTACTTCAGCTCCGGTCATACACAACCTTCCCCTCGCGCAGCGCGGCGCGGAGGACAGTTCCAACTATGTGACCGCGCCGCGCAATCTCCTCCGGCGTCGTCACGATGATATCTTTGCTGACCGGCAGGTCGCTCAATGTCCGCCGCATCTCGACTGCAGCGCGGCGTTTGTCCGTTACATCCTCCATTACAACAAGTAGGTCGACGTCGCTCCAGCGGTTGTCCGTGCCGCGTGCCCGCGAGCCGAAGAGCAGGATGCGCGCGGGCTGGAAGCGTCTGACGATGCGCTCTATCATCGTATCAACGACTGTCTCGTTGTTGGTCACTGTGGGCCCCCGGCCTCGCTGAGCAGTGTTGCCTGCTCCACCCGCGGGCGTTCGCGGGCGAGGCGTGCGATCTCCGGCCAGCTTTGTACGAGGGCATTATACCCCAAGGCTTCCTGGGCGCGGTTCTTCTGTTCGCAGATACGGTAGAGCCGGTAGGCGAGTTCGCGGGCGGACTCGGCTTCGGCGGGGAGCTTGGCCAACAGTACGGCGGCGCCCGGCTCGCCGGACTGGTTGTGTACTCGGATTAGATGGTGGACCATTTCCCAGACGGTGCGGCGGGCGTCGGTTTCGGGGTCCCAGTCGCCGGGGAGTTCGTCGGGGCGAAGGAGGCGCACCTTGCCGCCGCCGGCGTTGAGGATGCCGGCCTCGATCATGCCGTCGACGCTGGTGTTCTTGGCCTTGGAGAGCGTTTCGGCGATGCCGAAGTCGCCCTGATTGAAGCCGGCTTGGTCGAACCAAGCGACGGCCCAACGAGTGTCGGCATCGAAGTAGCCTTCCTGTTCGGCCAGGGCTTCTTCCAACGTCTGGTTGATGAGCGAGAGGGCGTCGCGCACGGTGAGCGGTCGTCCGCTGACATCCAGCACGCGGGCGTAACGGCTGAAGACGGCCATGCCGGGGCCGATGGCTGCTTGGGCTAAGTCTACGGGCGCGATACTGCCAGCCTGCATGGTGCGCAAGGCTGCGGGGAGTTCATCTTTGAGGGCATCGAGGAATTCGCGGCGGGTGGCCATAGGCGTATTTGAATCGCGTAGGCGACATACGAGAACGATGCTGGATGCGAGGGCATTGGTCTCCATCCCGACTAAACGGGTTGTGTTTTCTGTGCGCATGGGCCACGTTCCGGTCACCGAAAAACCCGCATAGAGCGTGGCGTCAAGAAACGTCTCCCAGCCGGTGCTTGTGATGCCCATGTCACCCTTGCTTTCAGACTGCTTGAAGGCGTAATAGATTGTTATCGGAAAGGCCGGATGGGACTGAGAGGTGAGACGCTTCATCGCCTCCGTCATGCCATCCATGAAGAAAGTTTCCGCCTGCATCTTGCTCCCATTATGTCGATACGGTGTAGCTACCAACTCCTCTGACTTGGGCACAGACATCGTAGCGAACAGGTTTGGAAAGACGGACCGTAGTGAGCGGCGCAACCAGACGTAAAAAAAATCCGACAAGTCTGCGTAGCCAATATTGTCATAGTATGGGGGGTCGATTGACACGATCTTGTCTAGCGAAATTACCTGCGTTCTAGCATCGTCTTGCCGTGCGAATCCATAGGAAGTTGCTTCAACTTTTTCGAATGCTCTTGTGAATGCCCTGACGACTCCATCAACTAGGACTAGCCACGAACCAGAACTACTGGCAAGCGGATTCCCCTCCGCAAAATCCCAGATCATCGGGATGGCCTGGCGACCAAATAGATTTCGCGGACACTGCGCTCTTGGCTCCCATCGACAAAGGCTGTTGCCCAGGTCCGCCTGTTTGCTTAGAACAAATGCCAAGTACACCCCTACTGCCTCGGCATAAGCAGTAGCCCTGGTTCCGCCCTCGCCAAGGGAAATGGCGTCGTCAGGCAGACCGGCGGCGACTGCGTCGAGGCGGATTCGTTCAAGGGCTTCTCCTACGAGGTCGGAAAAGGTTGTCAACGCTACCAGTTGACGAGGCGTAAAGTAGTCGCCGAAAGTGTGAAACCCGTAACGGCGACCTTGAGCATTACTTGCCCATGTACCTCTGCAAGGCAATTCAGGCTCCCAAATCGGTCTCGGCTTCCGCGCGAGTTCCTCCATATCTGCTGTCGGTTCCAGGTACACTCTCCCTCTATCACCCTCAGCTACGACCGCCATCATACGGACACCCATCTTGCCACTATTCGCTTCGTCGTCAATATACTTGTATTGAATAGGTACGCCAGTCAACAGGCACTTGAAGCTCCCACGTGATATCTTGGTTCCCTTGCCAGCCGACTCCGACGGCATCCCGGTCTTTACAGCAAATCGAAACCCGCTCTTCTCGATAACCGGCTCAATGTAGGCCTCTTTGCTCTTCTTCTTCGAAAGGATGAAAGTGGATACCAAAGGAACTTCTACGTCTGAAAAGGCGGGGTTGGGACTGCGGACAGTTCGGGCCCACAGCCAGGCGATGACTGTGAGTTTGCGGCCTACGTAGCGTTTCAGGTCGGGGCGCTCTGCGGCCATCTCCTTAGTGACCTCTACCTTGGGGTAGAGATGGCCGATACGTTTTTCGGCCTCGTCGCGCATCCATTTGCCGTAGTAGCGGACGTCTTCGGCGAGGCCGGTGGCGCCTTTCCAAGCCGCGCCGATGCCGACCTGGCCGGCGTTGCTCTCAGGGTTGACCGGCGGGCGACCGGCGAATTTGGGCGGGATCTCGATCATGGCCTTGTTGATCAATACCGCGACTGGGTTGAGGTCGCTGGCGTAGCTCTTGAGGCCGAGGCGTTGGGCTTCGAGGGGGATGGCGCCGCCGCCGGCGAAGGGGTCGTGGAACGCGGGCAGTTTATCCGGGTCGAACAGTTCGGCGGCGCGGGGGTGGTTGCGGTTATCGGCGCATGTGCGGCGCCAGCTCCTGCGGATCTCGGCGCGCGCCTTTTCCAGCACGATCTCGTTGGTGGTGTTTTCCCACAGCACCAATTCCTCGATGATCTCGAAGAGGCGGTCGCGTTCTTTCTTCTGTTCTTCCTCGGTGGGGAACTCTTCGGGCAGGTCGGAGGGGTCGTCGACCAGTTGGGCGAAGAGGACAGCGCGGGCCGCGGCCAGGGGGCGGCGCGCCCACCAGAGGTGAAGGGTGCTGGGGTGGCCGTGGCGGATCGATTTTTCGCGGGCGGAGGCGGCGTTGATGGCGTCGAGCGGGAGGGCAACTTCGATGAGTTTTTTGCGGGTTATGGTCTGTTCCACTTGTATTCCTCACTTCCAGGAAGGCGGTCGCGTCAAGACGTAGCCATCGGGTTTGGTGACTTGGTTTGGTAGTTGGCTGTCTCTGAAGACGTCACGACCAGTCGTAAAGGCCGAGGATTCACTCTTGACATTGTATAAGACATAGGGTAAGTTTTGAACACCCCCCCAACGAGAGTATCGTTGGGCCGACGTCCTCCCTTGTGGGGGGCGTTTCTCTTTGCCCTTATCAGCGCTCCATCTGCATGAGTTCCGGACAGAGGAAAACAATCTGTAACCCGTGCTCCGCCAGCGTCTGGCGGTCATGCCACCAGTCGGTGTCCGATGCGTTCAACACCTGTGGATCGGTCCCGCTTGCCAGCGCGACGGCAACGAACTTTCGGTCTGCCAAGTCAAACGATCTGAGCCGCGCATCGTCCGGGAACTCGACGAACCCACGGTCGGCATGGACTGTTAAGGGCACAGTTCGGCAATGTTGTTCGTTGGCTTGGTTCTCCCAAAGCCACTTGAAGAATGCGTCTCCCACGCCAGGCTGCCCGGACTGGCTGAGATTTCTGCGGTATTCCCCCAAAATCAACATCTTGTCGTCCAAAAGAGTCCGTTGCTCCGACTGTATCTGAATGAGCTTTCTGACACAGGCGACCTCGCACTCCAAGCCAGCCTGTTCGGTCTTGCCATTGGCGACCAGGGGAACGTTGGTGTCCACCACAACCTCTCCTTTTCTCATATTCAACCTGCCGCTTGGCGGCGCATTAAAGCCGCTTCGCTCATAGCCGCGATCTCGCCGAACTGATCCCCAAAAAAATCCTGGGGCCAGTTGGAGATATTGCCAAACAGGTCAATCTCAAGTGAATCAAGTCGGGAGACGCCATCCTCCTCTTTACAGAAATAAAGCCCGACGTTATCTTGGGAAAGCTTCTTCTCGGCGATGCGGCGCTGGAGTCGTCGCATCAGGTGTTCGCTGTGGCTTTCGACAAAGACCTGTACCTTGCGTTTTTCCCAAGCGTCGATAAAGACATCAGCAAGACCAGCTTGCACACTCGGATGCAGGTGGATCTCCGGCTGCTCTAATATGACCGTTGAGCCTTCCGGCACGTAGAAGCAGAGAACAAGCACAGGCAAGATCTGAGAGACGCCGAAACCAACGTCAGTGAGTAGAACTTCAGCCGCTTTGGGGGACTTTCGTACCCTGACCTCGAACAGACGGCTGCCCTCGGCGACAGGCTCGACGCGGAAATCGTGAATCAGGCCGAGATCTTTCAGCCATTTGGCGGCATACGCTTCCAGTGTAAGACGCCGTCTGCCCCGGCCACGGCCAATCATCTGACCTTGCTGGCGCGCAGCCAGCAGCGCGTCCACTACCGCTTCACCCGTCTCACCCATATCCATCGGCTGCCCGCCGGACCAGGTATAGACCCGTTCGGGAAAGGCGCGTAGGGGACCAAGATAGTAGACGTTCTGCAATTTCTGTTCCAGGACGAATTCAAGATCGGCGAGGAATCCGGCATTCTGATAATTAGCGCGCACGGAGTCTGGGAACCCGTAACACTTGACTGGAGCGGTGATATCCCAGGGTCTACCCCTATTACGGAGGAACTCTAAATCAACATTCTTGATGAAAGTTTCATACTTTCTCCCAGAAGTCCGGCACATTCCAAATTCCGCGTCACCGACACGATAAGACATCTCTTTTACAACCAGTTGTTCACGCGATCGGGACTCCTCCATCCGCGCGACCACGCGAAATCCGACGTCTCTACTACTGGCGACATCTCTGCGCGTATATGTATCGGTTATTTTGAAGGGTTTTTCCGTTCGCCAGTCGAGAGAGATACCAAGAGAACTGTCTTCCACGTGCCCATGCACTACGCTTGCAAAGTCGCCCAGATCCACCCGTGCCGCGGCCCCTCCGAAATGGAAAACGATGCCGCGATCGGCCGAGTCTGCCGTCTGCTTCAGAAGCAACAGAGCGTGTATCAGGCTAGACTTGCCCGAACTGTTCGCGCCGAAGAAGCCAGTGATCGGCTTGAGGGCAATGTCCTGCGTGAATTTCCAGGATTTGAAGTTTTCTAGACTTAGCCTGGTCAACATTGGACGATCTCCTCGTCGACGAACTGAGGTTGCGCCTGTCTGCCACGCGCCTCTCCAAGGTTACTGTCAGTATTCTCCTCGTTCGAGATGCCAAATACGTGGTCCACGGAATGCTTGCCAATTGCACGTTTTCGGATTAGCAAACCGTGCTAAGCGGCCGATATCTCAACTTCAACATTGGGGGTCCACTCCGATGCAATCACGCAGATGCTTGGGAATGATGATTTTTCTCTGCTCAGTGATGAGCATAGAGCCTTCAGAAGAATATATGTTCACAGTATACTTTGGCAGACGAAAGAGCGTAAATCGGCACCGGCCATCACGTTGGTGCCTCTGCGCGCGCCAGCAGTTCGGCGAAGTTGTAGTTGACGCTGGTGACGCCGAAGTCTGGTTCGCGGTGGAAGGGGCGGCGGAGGTAGTGGACGCGGTGGTCGTCGCGGTCGAGGAATTCGACGATGGCGAGGATGTAGGCGTCGGGCTTGTTGAGCGAGTAGAGGATTTCGTTGCGGGTTACGGTGATGGCGGGTGCGCCGGTGACGCGGCCTTTGACTTCGAGGAAGCGCAGGCGGCCGGTGGCGGGGTCGCGGCTTTCGATGTCGTAGCCGCGTTTTTCGAACTCGCGGTCGGTGGGTTCGTAGCCCAGGCTTCGTTCGACGTCCATGACGATTTGCCGGGCGCGGGCGGCGGCGGCCTGGGTGTCGGTTGTTACGTGAAGGGGGCGGGGCGGCGGTTCGCCTGTCATGGCACGGAGGAGGCCGAGGGGCGCGATCAGGGCGGCGCCAAGAACGACGGGCGGGCGGGGTGAGATCTGGCGCTCCAGCTCCAGTTCGGCCAGCCTTTTTTGGAGGCGTTCCTCAAGGCGGTCGGCGCGGTGGCGGGCCTGGGCGGAGTTGAGGCGGGCGTTGGTGCGGCCGGTCTGCTCCTGCAGCTTGAGGTCTTCGGCGCGGCGGTCCCAGTGCGAGATCTCTTTGGTCAGCCGGTCCTGTACGGCGTCGCGTGTTTTATCTAGCAGCGGCTGGCGGGCGCGGCGGATTTCGTCGACGTGTTCGGGCACGACGCTGGCGACGGCGTAGCGCTGGGCGGTCTGTTCGAGGTTGGCGCCGATCCAGGTGCATTCGGGCCGGGCGAGGACAGCTTCGTATTCCGGTTCATCTGCGGCCAGGGGGCGGTAGTCGAGGTAGGGGGCGTACTCGACGTGGCGGGCGGTGTTGGCGGCGTCAAGTTCGACGTAGAGCATGCGCTTGGAGATAACGCGACGGGTGCCGGCGCGGGTGAGGCTGGCGTCCTGGATGGCGTGTTCGAGGAAGAAGAGGACGCGGGGTTCTGTGCCGGGGTCGCGTTCGTCGACGAGGACGGCGCCCTGCTTGAGCAGGTCGCGATGGCTGGTGAGGGTGCTGTCGATGACGGCGTCGAGGAGGGGATGGCCGGGGCAGACGAGGCTGCGGGGGGATGGTTGTCGCCGGCGGCGAGCGACTTTTCGAAGGCGATGCGTTCGTAGCGGCGCAGGACGGGTAGGCCGGCGCCGACGGTGCGTTCGATGTTGCGCACGGGGGCGGGGACGTGGGTGACCTCGTAGCGGCGGCTCTCGCGCTGGCGGGCGCGTCCACCGACGCGCTGGAAGGCTTCCAGGAAGAAGGACTCGATGTAGTGGGGCTGGAGGCGGCGGGCTTCGGCGCGCTCCATGCGGGCGCGCACGCTGTGGACGCGGCTTGAGTCCATCGTGTCGGGCGTCAAGGAGCGCTCTTCGAGCAGCTCGCTCAGTTTTTGGGGATCGAAGGCGTCTTCGACGGTGGTGGTGAGGCGGGCGCGCACTTCCGGCTGTTCGCCGTAGCGGATGGCGTTGACGAGCAGCTCGCGCAGCGGCCTGCCATCGAACTGCATTTTGCCGAGCACGTCGAATACCTGGCCGCCGAGCGTCTGGCGCGCCTGCTCCAGTTTTTCGAGCAGCCGCTCGTAGACGTCGCCTTCGCGGGTTTCGGAGGCGACCAGGTTCCAGAGATGGCAGACCTCGGTCTGGCCGATGCGGTGGATACGGCCGAAGCGCTGCTCGAGGCGGTTCGGGTTCCAGGGCAGGTCGTAGTTGACCATGAGGTGGGCGCGCTGGAGGTTGATGCCCTCGCCGGCGGCGTCGGTGGCGAGGAGGACGCGCACCTGCGGGTCGTGGCGGAAGGCTTCCTGGGCGGCGCGGCGCTCCTCGCGGCGCAGGCTGCCGTGGATGGTGACGACGGCCTGTTCGCGTCCGAGGCGAGCGGCGATGCGGGTATGCAGATAGTTGAGCGTATCGCGGTGTTCGGTGAAGATGACCAGTTTCTGCTGGGGCGAGGGCACGGGGTCCGCGATTTTGCCGGCGCCGTAGGGGGTGCGGGTCTCGGCGAGCGTGCGGATGAACAGCTTGTCGAGCAGCTCTCCCAGCTGGCGCCACTTGGTATCGCGGCCGCGGCGCAGGACGCGCCCGGCCTCGGCTTCCAAGGCAGTGAGGGTGCCGATCTCCTGTTGCAACTCATCGATGGTCTGGGCGGCGGTGGCCTGGTCGAGGACCTCTCCCTCCTGCGCCTCGATCTCGTCTTCGGGGGCGTCTTCCAGGTCTTCGAAGTCTTCGCTGTCGAGCGCCAACATGGCGGGCGCGGCGATGGGAGCGGTCTCGCCCTTGCGCTGCAGCCCTTCCAACTCCTGGAGGCGGCCTTGCAGGCGTTCGCGGCGGCGGCGCAGGGAATGGTAGATCGCTTCAGGGGATGAGGCGAGGCGGCGCTGGAGGATGGTGAGGGCGAAGCCGACGGCCCCGGCGCGTCTGTCGTTTTCGAGCGCGCCGGCGCGGTCGAACTCTTCGCGCACGTACTGGGTTACCGCCTTGTAGAGCTGATCTTCTTCCGGCGACAGTTTGTAGGAGACGGTGTAGGCCATGCGCTCGGGGAAAAGGGGCGTGCTGTCGAACTTGAGCAGTTTCTCCTTGACCATGCGGCGCATGAGGTCGGAGACGTCGACGTTGTGTACGCCGTCGCGGAACTTTCCTTCGAAGCGGTCGCTGTCGAGCAGCGCCATGAAGAGCTGGAAGTCTTCCTCTTTGCCGTTGTGGGGGGTGGCAGTCATGAGGAGGAATTGGCGCGTCAGGTCGGAGAGGAGCTGGCCGAGGCGGTAGCGCTTGGTATAGCGCGGTTCGCTGCCGAAGTAGCTGGCCGACATCTTGTGGGCTTCGTCGCAGACGACGAGGTCCCAGTCGCAGTCGCGGGCCTTGAGTTTCTGCTGCACTTCCTCGTCGCGGGAGAGCTTGTCGAGGCGGGCGATGACGAGGTCGGTCTCGAGGAACCAGTTGCCGGTGCGGGCGGCTTCGAGCTTGTCGTTGGTGAGGATTTCGAAGGGCAGCTGAAAACGGCGGTAGAGCTCGTCCTGCCACTGTTCGGCCAGCCCGCCGGGACAGACGACGAGGCAGCGCTGGAGGTCGCCGCGTGCGATGAGTTCCTTTATGAGCAGGCCCGCCATGATGGTCTTGCCGGCGCCCGGATCGTCGGCGAGGAGGAAGCGCAGGGGCGAGCGGGGCAGCATGGCCTCGTAGACGGCGGTGATCTGGTGGGGGAGCGGCTCGACGTCGGAGGTATGGACGGCCAGCAGGGGGTCGAAGAGATGGGCGAGGCGGATGCGCTGGGCCTCGGAAACGAGGCGGAAGAGGGCGCCGTCGCCGTCGAAGCTCCAGGGGCGGGCCTGCTCGGCGACGCTGATGCGGGACTCGTCGTCGCGGTAGAGAAGCTCGTTGGCGACTTCGCCGGCGGGTGTTTTGTAGGTCAGCTCGACGGCGTCGTCCCCATACCACTGCACGTTGACCATCATGACGAGGCTGTTCGCCAGGACGCCCTCGACAGCGGCGTTGGTTGTGAGTTCTTCCAGTTTCATTCTTCAGATTGTTTTTCGTGGGCGTATCCGGGCAGAACATGCGGCTATTGCGCGGCGCGGCC
Organism: Caldilineaceae bacterium; assembly: GCA_034428435.1. Lineage (GTDB taxonomy): Bacteria > Chloroflexota > Anaerolineae > Caldilineales > Caldilineaceae > Bin5. The sequence goes on from DAOUHY010000214.1 coordinate 11,601, forward strand.
TGTTCTGGCCTGGCTGATGCTACTTTAGAACGGTATTGACGGTCAATTTCAGGGCAGTTATCTGAACTGTGATTTTATGGGATTTAAGGGATTAACTGTGATTAGGGCCTGGCTGGCGCTGGTTGTCTCGTATGAGCGTTGACGAGAGTTTGCGAGCGTTTACGGGTTGTCTGAACTGTGATTTTATGGGATTTAGGGGATGGGCTGTGATCAGGGCCTGGCTGGCGCTGGCGGGCCTGAACGAGTGTTTGCGTGCGTTGTACGAGAAGTTGTACGAGCTCTGACATGGCGGGACGTGTTTTGGCGGGAATGGCGGAAATAGCGGAAATAGCGGAAAAGTCGGGCAAAAGCGGGCGAATTTTTTTCTGGCACTTGCTGTTGTTGCACCTTTGCATCACTTTTTTCCGTTTCCAGAGTCGATTTCCGGTTCTGGCCAGTTCTCCACGACTCCTACAAACGCCGGACTCGCGCCGGTCAGCTGGCGGTAGGGTGCAGGGTGTCGTGTCCGGAGGTTTAGGGTCGGGTTAAGTCGGGGCAGGGCGGGCAGTAATCCTTTTCCGGACCTTTGCGTTTGGCTTCGCACACGTTTCCTCGTTGTGTTTATTGGGTTCCGGGCAGAAAGGTCATAGGCGGCTTACTGTCTTGCCGCGGCCCTGCCTGCCCTTCAGCTTCCCTGCCAGCGGGAATCATGGCTTGGTGACAGTGAAGATACGCTTTCAGTTATGCCTACTTCAGTTCGGCACGTTGCTATTATATCACCGATTTATCACTGATTTTGATGCAATTGCCCTGCATTCAACTTTTTGGGTGCTGCGACTTTGCCCGGCCAGAAAGGCGCCATCCGGCATGTGCCGGGACCTTGGGGGATGGAGTACACTACTGCGTGACTGACGTAGTCGAACTGCCATTTTATACGGGGACATGACCATGGACGATTCACTTGCCACATTTGCCGACCCGCCGAGGGAGTTTTCGGTGCTGCCGTTCTGGTTTTGGAATGATGAGCTGGATGCGGATGAGATCCGGCGGCAGATTGGGGATTTCGGGGCGCATGGGGTGTATGGGTTTGTCATTCATCCGTGCGTGGGGCGGCGCGGAGGGGAGATAGTGTATGTGGTTTCGGAATCGGCGGAACAGTCGCATAAATCATCATCCACACCGCCAGCAAATCTGTCAATGCCATCCCGCCTTCCCATCTCCACCCCCTACTTCATGTCCTGCTCTGGTGGCTCTCCGTCGCAATGGTCCTACCGTTCCTGCCGCATCGGGACCAAACTAGACGACAGGAGCCAACTCCAAACACTCCAGCCCTAAACAACAAGAACCGCCACAGACTGTGACAACCCAGACCGAAGAGCACAGACGCAAAACACGTCCATTCCGTTGCTGCCCTCCGCCCTACCTAGAGAAGGCGAACCAAAACAAGAACAGAAAAAACAACACGCCCATCACTGAGACCAGAATTTCCACCAGTATCGACACACGAGGCTTGTTGTCTATCAGAACCATCCAGTACTACTTCCGCAAGGCTAACCCCATACTCCAAGCCCATCACTCACAGCCCAATCTCGCTCCACTTTCACAGCTTGCAACCCGACCCGTCAAGTGGTAAGTTTCTCAACACTTATCCAAAGGAACCACCATGTTGAACAGACTTCATGGTTGTGGGGTTCGCGGTTCTGATCACTGCTTGCGTGCCTATTCCGCGAAACCCAACGAATATATCGTTGCAAGTGCCGCTCTATGATAGCGAATGCGTGGTAGGCCACGAGGTCATGCTGCCGGGGCAAAGCGCAATAGGGTTCGCCTCGGATTTGCCTGCATACACCGATATGATAGGCGTGAGTTCTGACCTAAATGGCGAAACACTCACCGCAACATTTCGCCTCAAGGGTATTCCCGAAAAAATTGAGTTCAACCGGAAGAACGTTGAAAGCAACCGTGTGGAATACCAGTGGACAGTGCCGATCAGTACTGGGTAACGATTTCATCCCATGCCAGATGAATCCGTAACGCCCTTACCTCCCCCGCCCTTGTGAGGATTATCAGGATGCCCTCTCACAGTATTTGGCGAAGTATGGGCTTTGCTATCGATGGGTTGCGCTATGCCTTCAGCAGTCAACGCAGTCTTCGAATCGAAAGCATTATTGCAGGATTTATTGTCGTGATTGGATTT
>DAOUHY010000215.1:0-5406 GCA_034428435.1 Caldilineaceae bacterium
GGTCGAAATAGTAGACGAATCGGGCGGATGGTACAGATTCTGTTGTGTGGACGGCGACACACTCGGGTGGCTGCACAGCAGCCTCGTTACCGCATATCACACCGGCGCCGGACCGCCCCCGCACCTCAACGCAGACCCCTACTACCAGAAATACCTGGATGCACGCGGTATACCGATTCTGGCCCCTGAATCAGTCCCCGACGCGGAACTGCGGCGCACACAGGCCACCCTGTTCGGCATGGTCGCCGACCGTCCTCACCTGCTCGACGTGCTGGCATCGCAGAACACCAGGATTCTGCTTTACGACAGAGACAAAGGTGGGCTTTCGCTGTTGCCGGAATTCGCCGATTACTCTGATTCAAATGTTGCGGGTGTGTGGGGCGAAACATCCTATGGCGGAGCCGTGGTTGCCCCCGCAATGACAACCTATCACTGCAACGAGACACTGATTCATGAAATAGCCCACGCTCTGGACTATGCGATTCGTATCCATGAATGGGAGACCAATCGCGAGCCAGAATTCAAGCAGGCTCGCAATCAAGCCTATCTGAGCGCCATGAATGCGGGACTGTGGGCCGGCTATGAATCGACCTTGAGCCACGAATACTGGGCCGAAATGGTTGTACACTGGCTTCGCCCCGACCTGTTCCGCACCCAATTCGGACTGAGTGACCTGTCGGAGCTCGACAGCAAGGCCGCCCGCCTGATTGAACACTATTTGGGCAATCCGACTTTACCTGACTTCTGCCAGACCGTGCAGTTCTTCATCAGGGGCAGGGTCCTGGATGACAGAGGCAATCCAATGCCGGAAGTGTGGGTCACACTATCCGCTTGGAGACAGGAGGGCGAGCGCTTTAGGTCGCTTCGCCGCCATCCGGATGTGGTGGCCAAACGGACCGGGCCGGACGGCAGATTCTGGATTGTAGAGGCCGTGGACCCCGGCCTGCTCGAAGCAGCCGACTTCTTCACCTTCGGGATATGGCGAGGCGAACCCGCCGACCGTTCGGCTGCCTGTTCCATAGCAGGATTCGCCGGCCAAAACAAGACGGCAGTCAAGCACTTGGGCCAGGAACTCCACATCGAAGTGACCGGCCAGGACCTGAGCGGATACACCATCACCATCCCCACCGGATTCGACTGGTCCCCTCTCATAGAATGTCAGTAACCAACACAACGACCGTCTGACCTATACGACAAGAGCCCCGCCGTTCTTCGCGTGCCTTCGCGGATAAAGGTGTTCTTCGCGGCCCTTCGTGGCCCTTCGTGGACAAAAAGGTGTTCTTCGCGCCCCTTCGCGTGCCTTCGCGGAAAAAGGTGTTCTTCGCGGCCCTTCGTGGCCCTTCGTGGACAAAAAGGTGTTCTTCGCGCCCCTTCGCGTGCCTTCGCGGATAAAAAGGTGTCCTTCGCGGCCCTTCGTGGCCCTTCGTGGATAAAAAGGTGTTCTTCGCGCCCCTTCGCGTGCCTTCGCGGATAAAAAGGTGTCCTTCGCGGATCGACCGGTCTTGCCTATCACAAGTTTCAGACGAGAAACATCCCGAAAATCCTTCACAATCCCGCAAATCCTGATTCAGACAACAGAAGAAGCAGCCCACTAAAAACTAACAACCCCCTTGACAATTTACCCATCCTGAAGTAAACTAGACCCACTACCTCGCATGTTTCCCCATGTAGGTATGACTTCGTGGCAAGCCGGGCGTCATAAAACGTTTACCCCATCCATCACATCACACGATGGATGGCGGTCACATGCCATGGAGGATCATACCTATGGCCAAAACACCATGTAAAGGCATCAAAAAAGACGGCACCCCCTGCCAGGGCCACGGCCTGCCCCAGTACGACGGCCTCTGCATCGCCCACGGACCCACCCCCGACCAGTCCCACCAGTGGCGCTCCCTCGGCGGCCAGAACTCCTCCACCGCCGCTCGCCTCGACAAACGCACCCCCGAACGCCTCAAAAACGCCATCGACCTCATCAATGACGCAATCGTCCAGGTCGCACAAGGAGAAATGGACCCCGCCCGCCTCAACGCCATGAGCCGCGGCGCCAAAGCCCTCCTCGACCTCCACACCTTCGGCGACCGCGACATGGAAACCATCCGCCGCGAAGAGACCGAACAGGCCGCCGCCCAACTCCTCGGCATCCCAGGCAACCTCGATCTCCTCGAAACCGCCGACCACATCGCCGCCCGCCAGAATCAGTACCGCAGCCAGTCCCTCGTCGACCAGGGCCTCGCCGAGCTCGTACCTTCCCCCGACCCAGACCAACCCCCGCAGACCGTCCTCACCGAAGAAGGCCGCCGCCGCTTCGGCTACCGCCGCCCCTGCCAGTGCACCCAGGAATACATCGACGACTGGAACTCTCTCCTCGATTTTGATCTCTACGAAATAACGGCATATCCCGACATTGACGAGGAGCTGGCCGGCATGGAAGCCGGCATCGAACACGCTCTGACCGGCGTCGACCTTCAGCCCTCACCCCCGCCCGACCCCCTGACCGGCCAGCCCATGACCGAACTCCCCACCGGCGTAAAAGTCAGTCTGGAGGAAGAGTACTTCGCCCCAGGGGCCGGCCCCTCCAAGGAATCTCTGGAGGACCTGCACAGCCAGTTCACGCAGCTGAAAGACAGAATCAACAACATAGACTGGAGTCAATTCAGCGACCGCCTTGGCATACGGGCTGCACCAAGCCAGGCCTCAAACTCGAACACGCCACTAACAGAGCTAGATACGAACGGAGAAACGCCCCGTCCGGAACCGTCCTGGCCATAGCACGCTAGGAATCTGCCTAAAATAAATAAAATATAACAGAGATCCGCCACCCCATGAGCAGCGGCCGTATCCCCCTGCCCACTGCCCACCCGCCAATACCCCACCCACGCCCCAAAACACCCCTGCAGCCCCCCTCAACCCCCAAAACTGCCGCCAGACCGCCCCGCCCACCCGCCTTCACCCCAATGACATCTCACCCAACCCCCACCCAACCCGCCAAACCACCCCCCACCCCAATTTCCCCTCAATCTCTCGCAAACTCTCGCAGACTCTCGTAAACTCTCATGAATTCTCGCCTACCATCCGCTACCACCCCCAACACCAGCAAGCCCCCCCCCGCCATCCCGTAAATCCAATAAATCCCCCCAAATCACCGTTCAGACGATCTCTCCCGGACTGACATAATTCTGGGACAATTCACCTCTATCATGTAAAGCGTACGAGGGACAGGCCCTCAAAAAACCATAGAGAAACGAGGTGAAAAAATGAACAACCGCAAAATGAAGTGGAAGTTTACCTACACGCTGGCCATAGTCGTTCTGGCAGTCAGCATGATGGTAGCCGTTAGCTGCTACCGCACAGGAAACAGTAACACCGGCCAGAGCGCAGGCAACGTCACCGAAAGCCGGGGTGAACACGGCAGCCGCGGCGAAGGCAGAGGAGAAGGCAGCGGCGAACACGGCGGCCGCGGCGAGAGCGGTAGTGATGGTAGCGAAGGCGGCGCAGCCGGCAGCGAAGAAGGCGGCAACGCCCTCGCCCTCGACGAGACCTTCGACATGGTCCGCGCCGGCGCTCGCCTCATCATGAGCTACGACGCCGCCGCCAACGCCTTCGTCGGCTCCGTCGCCAATACCACCGACGCCACCCTGACCCGCGTACGCATCGAGGTCCACCTGTCCAACGGCATCGAGCTCGGCCCTACAACGCCGACCGACCTGGCCCCCGGTGAAATCCTGGATGTTGTTCTCCCCGCGTCAACGCAGTCCTTCGACGGCTGGACGCCCCATGCCGAGGTCGGCGCAAGCGAAGGCGGCGGCGAAGGCAGCGGCGAACACGGCAGTGGTGGCGAAGGCAGTGGCGAAGGCAGCAGCGAATCCGGCAGCGGTGAGGGCAGCGGCGAGAGCGGAGACCCCTCCAGCCCAATCCTCGCCCTCGACGAAAGCTGGGACGGCGTCGTCAACGGCGTGAGAACCGCCATGTCCTACGATCCCGCTGCGCAGATATTCTCAGGCATCGTCGAGAATACGACCAGCCAGACCCTCTGCTTCGTGCAGATCGAGCTGAACCTCAAGCAGGGAACGACGACCGTTGTCGAACTTGGACCGCAGCCCGTAGGCGACCTGGCCCCCGGCGCCCAAACCACTGTCGAGTTGCGCGTCGCCGATGAGCCAACCGCAGCCGGCGTAGCCTTCGACGCTTGGGAGATTCACCCGGAGACCTTCGCCTGCGGCGGCCCCGGCCCTGTCAACACCGAAGGCGGCAGCGAAGCCGGTGGCGAGCAGCATGGCGCTGAAGGCGGCAGCGAGAGCGGCGGCGAGGGCAGTGAAGGCGGCGCAGCCGGCACCGAAGAAGGTGGCAACGCCCTCGCCCTCGACGAGACCTTCGACATGGTCCGCGCCGGCGCTCGCCTCATCATGAGCTACGATGCGGCCGCCAACGCCTTTGTCGGCACCGTTGCAAACACCACCAACGCCACCCTGACCCGGGTACGCATCGAGGTCCACCTGTCCAACGGTATCGAGCTCGGCCCGACAACACCGACCGATCTGCCGCCCGGCGCAGTCTTGGGTGTGATCCTTCCCGCATCGGCTCAGCCCTTCGACGGCTGGACGCCCCATGCCGAGGTCGGCGCCAGCGAAGGCGGCGACGAAGGCAGCGGTGAACACGGCGGTCAAGGCAGCGGCGAAGGCAGCGGCGAACACGGCGGCAGCAGCGGTGGCGAGGGACGCGGCGAGCACGGCAGCGGTGGCGGCTAAAGACCGCAACGACCCGTAATGCCCCTCGCGTTCGTAGCGAGCAACCGCTTTACTGACAGAGAGTAAGATCAGATGCGGCGCCACTTGTGGGCGCCGCATCTGCCTTGCCACCGGCACCCTACACATGACTCCACCTCGTCTTCCACCATATGAAACCGTCCTTCGCGGCGGTTAAATCGAATTCCTCCCCTGCAACGCCCGCTTCAGACAGCCATCAACGATCCCTGACCACTGACTACTGACCACTGACCACTGACCACTGACTACTGACCACTGACTACTGACTACTGACCACTGACTACTGACCACTGACTACTGACCACTGACTACTGACCACTGACCACTGACTACTGACTACTGCAGTTTCACACTGTTTGCCCCCTACTCCCCAATCAAGTACAATGACCCCAAACGCCTACCGTCCCGTTCAGGAGAACGCCCATTTGTCGTTTCGCCCATTCTCTTTAGGCGATGCCCTGCTTCTGCAGCGTCTGCGCAGCGTTTCAACGCCCCTCCAGACCGAGCGCGTCCTCCTGGAATCGATCTCGCCTGTGCGCACCGCACTCCGCTCCTGCTTTCCCTGGTACCGCCACAGCTCCTTCACCTACGTCCTGCGCCAGGAAGAAAACGGCCTCGCCCGCGAAGGCCTCATCCAGCT
>DAOUHY010000216.1:0-1587 GCA_034428435.1 Caldilineaceae bacterium
CATGCGCCATGTCCTGCGCACGCTCTTCAAGAGCGACTTCTTCAAGGCCGCCCGCTTCAAAAGGGTGAAAAGCCCCACCGAGCTGATCACCGGCGTCCTCAAGCTGGTCGGCACCAACCGCACGCCCACGCCCGGCATGCCCCAATACCACCGCGCCGCCAAATTGATGGGCCAGGAGCTCTTCAACCCGCCCACCGTCGAAGGCTGGCACACCGGCCAGGAGTGGATCGACGGCGGCATGCTCACCGAACGCATCAACTTCGCCGTCGATGAAGTCGGCGACGCCAGTAAGCCGGGCATCCAGGCCATCATCAATCGCCTGCGCGCCGCCGGCGACAGCCTCACCCCCGAACAGTTCGTCGACACCTGCCTCGACCTCGCCGGCCCCGTGAACCTGGAGGACAAGACCCGCGCCGACCTCATACGCTTCGCCCAAAGCGGCGGCGACCTCGTTTTCTCCAGCAACGGCAGTGCCAACGGCGAAACCGACGAAAGCACTGACCGCATCGTCCTCATGCTCCAGCTCATCGTCGCCTCCCGCGAATACCAGTTCGCCTGACCTGCAACTCTTAGCAACGCTATCTCCTTTAGCCAGTAGAAAGGTGTTCACCAAAAACTAAAAACCAGAAACTAGAAACTGCAGTTAAGAAAGGAAACAAAGATGGTTGACCACAAAAAAGACCCCGTCCTCGTTGTCGTACAACTCAGCGGCGGCAACGACTTCATGAACACCGTCGTCCCCTATACCGCCGGCATCTACTACGACTCCAGGCCGGTCGTGGGCCTAAAGGAGGACGAAGTAATCCCGATCCACGATACACTCGCCTGGAACCCGAACTGCGAGCCCCTACAGCAGATGTACGAGGCCGGCGACATCGCCGTGATCCAGGGCATCGGCTACCCCAACTCCAACCGCTCCCACTTCCGTGCCATGGACATCTGGCACACCTGCGAACCGATCGAGATCGGCACCGAAGGCTGGGTCGGACGCATGATCCGCGAGCTCGACCCCGGCGGCCACAACGTCCTCACCGGCGTCAACGTCGGCCAGGGCCTGCCCAGAGCCATGGCCGTACCCGGCGTGCCCGTCACCTCCTTCGCCGACCTCGACACTTACGGCCTGCTCACCGGCATCGACGAACCCCGCCGCCGCACCCAGGCGCTTGAGGTCTTCAAAGGCATGTACGGCCACGAAGTCGGCGCCGGCTACGTCATGGACTACCTCTCGCAGACCGGCCTCAACGTCATCCAGGGCACTGACGAGCTCAAGAAGGCCAAAGAAGGTTACAGTTCAACCGTCGAGTACGGCGACAGCGCCATCGCCAACAGCCTGCGCGACGTCGCCCGCGTCCATCTCGCCGGGCTCGGTACCCGCGTCTTCTACACCGCCCAGGGCGGCTACGACAATCACGCCAACGAGGTCCCCGACCATCCTAAGCTGCTCGCCGACCTCAGCAGCGCCATCACCGCCTTCTTCGAGGACCTGCGCGCCCACGACGCCTCCTCCGAAGTCACCATGCTCGTCTTCACCGAGTTCGGCCGCCGCATCCGCGACAACGCCAGCGGCACCGACCACGGCTCCGGCGG
>DAOUHY010000217.1:0-5783 GCA_034428435.1 Caldilineaceae bacterium
CTGATAGAGATCGATCGTATCGGTTTGCAGGCGGCGAAGAGAGGCTTCGCAGGCTTCCAGGATGTGCTTGCGGCTGAGGCCCTCGTCGTTTGGGCCAGGCCCCATCTGCCCGCGCACCTTGGTGGCGATAACCATCTGGCTGCGGTTGCCGCGGGCCTTCAGCCAGCGTCCGATCACCTCCTCGCTAACGCCACCGCTGTTTCCTTCCACCCAGCGACTGTAGATGTCGGCAGTATCGATGAAATTGCCGCCGGCCTGAGAAAAGGCGTCCATCACCGCGAAACTCGTCTTTTCGTCGGCAGTCCAGCCGAACTGCATCGAACCCAAACAGAGTGGTGAAACTTTGAGCCCTGACCGTCCCAGGCGGCGATATTGGATACCACTCATTATTCGACTCCTGTTAGCGTCCTTTCATCGCCCACGCGGCGGGTGACGCGACGTGCGTCAAGTTCTTCCAGGAGTGCCTGGGCGTATTTGCGGCTGGTGTCAAGCAGATCGCGCACGTCGGCCAGCGTAATTGCTCCTTTGGCTTGGGCCAGAGCAACCGTTTTCTGTGTGGCAACTTCGAAATCCTCCTGGCGGAAATAGACAGAGCCGGGAAGCCGGACGATGATCTCCCTCTCTACCAGTGATTCCAACAGATTCTCATCACCGTTCAATAGACTGAGAGTATCGATTTCATTGGGCGGGCTGAACGGCGCGTCGGCATAGGATTGAAGCGCCCGGTCAACTGCCTGTTGTTGTGCGGGCGAGTAGCGGACGGTGTGGGAAAGCAACCGGACTGTGTTTTCTTCGTTCGCTACCATGCCGTCTTTGTTTGCCTGTAGGGTCACGTCGTTGAAAGCGCGATGGGGCAGCTCCTTGCGTACGCCGCCTGCTCCGACCACCCGCAGCCGGCTGCGCACTTCGCTGCGGGGCATTCCCTGCCGCAAAGGGAAGCGGAGGTGGAACTCGCCAAGGAGTAGCCGCATATCGGCGACGATTTGTTGATAGGCCGACTCGCTGATGAGGAGTCGCCGGTCGTCCAACCCCCGCATCGGTCCGTTTTCGAGAAGTTGCCGAATGGCCGTAGCTGCAATCTCTTTATCAAGTCCGGAAGCGGCGACCAGCTCTTGTTCCGAGAGCAACGGTTCCCGCTCCAGACTCTGCAGAACGACCTCATCGGGGCTTCCCTGGGCCAGCGTTTCCAGCCTGGCGATTGCTGTCGCATCGTTTCGCCGGTAGCGCCGGCGCGGGTGGGGGTCCAGGATTACGCCTCCACCGAGGGTAAGGCTGGGAGATGGTTGGCGCAGAATGAATCTGTCCCCGGCAGCCACAAGAATCGGGCGGTCCAGCCTCAACTGCAGCCATCCCTCGCCGCCGGGAAGCAGCTCTTCGGCAGCAAGGAGACGTATATGAGCTGGCGTCTCTGACGCTCCGCTGAACAGGTCTACGGCAGTGTTGTGTCGCAGCGGTTTTGGCGCGTCGGGCAGCAGACGGAAGGAGACATCGAGCAGTCGCGTTGCCCGCAGCGTACCCGGGGAGACTGCAACCTGACCGCGGCGGATTTCCTCGGTTGCGATGCCGCTTAGATTGACGGCGACGCGGCTGCCCGGCAATGCGCGTTCGATTTCCTGCTTGTGCGTTTGCAGGGCGCGCACGCGTCCTGAAGGCCCGTCGGGAAGAATATCCACCGGCTCGCCCACGGCAAGATGCCCATCGCTCAGCGTGCCGGTTACGATTGTGCCAAAACCGGGCAAGCTGAAAATACGGTCGATGGGCAACCGCGGACGGCCTCGATCGCGGCGAGGAGGCAGCGCTGTCAAGGCGCTTGCCAGGGCCGAACGCAGTTGGTCCAGGCCTTCGCCGTCCTGCGCACTCACGGGGACGATGGGGGCACCTTCCAGTCGTGTCCCGACCAGAATCTCCTGAATGTCGAGCTCGATCAGCTCCAGCCACTCAGGGTCGTCGATCAAGTCTGTCTTTGTCAGGGCAACCAAGCCCTCGGGAAGCGCCAGCAGGTCCAGGATGGCGAGGTGTTCACGGGTCTGGGGCATGACCCCCTCGTCTGCGGCGATGACGAGAACTGCGGCGTCGATGCTGCCGACACCGGCAAGCATATTCTTGATGAAATCGATATGGCCGGGGACGTCTACAATGCTGACAGGCTGAAGGGTGCCGTCGGGCATTGCCAGGTCTATCCAGGCAAAGCCGAGCACGATGGTGAGCCCGCGACGCTGTTCTTCCTCGAGACGGTCGGGGTCAGTTCCCGTAAGCGCCTGGACCAGGGTCGACTTGCCGTGGTCCACATGTCCTGCCGTGGCGATTACCCGCATCAGGTGCGGTTCTGTAACGGTTCAGAAGAGACGACTCCGGCCGTGCGCGGCGTGCTGTTGTTCTGGCGGGCGTACAGTTCGGCGGTACGGCGCTGCTTCTGCCATTCCTCTTCCAAGTCTTTCATCGTATCGTCCCTTTCTTCAAGGGCCGTCTGCAGACCGTCGAGCCAGAGCTGGGCCGCGCTGATATACCTACCGCCGTATTGCTCCTGCAGCTTCCACAGGAGGCGCAGCATCTCTTCGTGGACGCGCAGGTCGTGCAGAATCGGAGGGAGGTGATCCAGTAGCTCTTTATTGTTTTTCTCCTGTTCCCTCCACAGGTGCTCCTGCCGAAGACCCTCGCGACGGCTTCTTTTTTCGTACTCCTCCTGAAAATCCTCCATTTCCCGCCGCATGCGTTCTTCGGCAAGACGCTGCAGCTCTTGCACCTGGGTCTGGTCGCGACGCATGTTCTCCTGAAACTCCGGGATCGTATTTGCAGCTCGCCGGGCGGTTTCCACGGTCTGGGAAAAGGACTGCAAACGCTCTTCATTCTTGTTAACGACCGACTGTTGATCGTCTATGATTTCCTGCCAGCGGGTGAGAACCTGTAAGCGTTCGACGACTTCGACACGCAGCCGTTCCATGAACTGCTGTTGCTCTTCACGGATTTCGGCAAAGACGGGCCGCCAGCGCTCAATCTCGGCGCTCATGCGGCGGTCGGCGTCCTCCAGGACGGAAAAGCGTCCGGTGAAGGCCTCGGTACGTTTGAACAGTTCGACGGTTTCCTGCTGTAACTGGGCGATACGTTTTGCGTCACCCGTGCGCTGGTCGGCGAGAAACGGAATCTGGCGGGTACGCTCTTCGATTTCCTTGACAAGCAGATTCACCTGGTTTCGGCTCTCCATTATCATATCGACCAAGCGCTCTTCCTCGCCCTTGCGCAGGTCGACGGCCTCTTCGATGCGGCCGATGCGAGGCAGTTCACGTCTAACCTCGCTGATCTCCCTGGTCAGGGCTTCCCTGTCTGCCAGCCTGGCGCGCTCATGTTCGCGAGCTGTTTGGGCCTGCCCCTCGTCGCTACGTTCGATCATCAGGCTGAGCTCCTGCTTGAAGCTCTCTATCTGCTGTTCCAACTGGGTGAATCTGCCCAATTGCGCGGTCGTAGATGCCAGGCGACCCTCAAGCTCCTGGATTCGACGCGCTTGTTCAACGATGTCCCCGCTCTGGCTTTCCAGTTGCTGTTGCAAACGGGAAATCTCCGCTCTATCGCGCCGATGTTCTTCATCGAGCCATGTTACGATCTGGGCTAGTTGGGCGTTGTCCATTTTTCTTTCTTTCAGTTCACCTGGGTGGTATGGGTGAACTCAAATGGGCTTGACTGGCAAGCGAACCGAACTCATTTGTGTTTTTGGCCCCTTAAACACACGTACTGGGGACGGATTCGGGCCTGTTGCCAACCTGTCCAAAGGGGCATTGCGGAACCTAAATTATACCACTTGCCAGAATGCAGAAACAACAGTGAACCAATCAGAGCACAGGGCATACGCATCCTATTGGGAGAGAACTTGGAGGAGATAGTCAGTTCTCCAACCGGCTCGTTTACGTTTGGCAGCCATACCGATTTTGGCGCATATCTCTCTGCGTAGGAGGTTGAAAGCCAAGCGGCGCGGGACGGGCAGCTTGTGCTGCGCTTGGCCTTTACCCGTCCGACTGTCGTCCTCATCCAAGACCCAGTGAACTGAGCTCTCTTTGGTCCAGCGACTGAGAGTGGAAGTCAGGAGCAGTTTGGCATCGGAGGAAAAGACGGAATTCAGATTCGATCCACATACTTGTGGGGCTGATGCGAACCTTGTATTCATTGTGGATCGTTTGTCTTGGTGGTGTGGCACAGGCTTTCTCATGTGTGTGTTGGACGAGCGTTTACAAGTGCTTACAAGTGCTTACCAGTGTTTGCAAGCGTTTTCGTGTTGTCTTGGTGCAATTCTTGCAGTTTGTGTGATGGGCCACAGTCAGGGTCTTGCCGGTGCAGGTCGTCTCGTATGAGCGTTGGACGAGAGTTTATAAGAGTTTACGAGCGTTTGCGAGAGTTTACGAGTGTTTGCAAGCCTTTTCGTGTTGTCTTGGTGCAGTTCATGCAGTCTGCGTGATGGGCCACAGTCAGGGTCTTGCCGGTGCAGGTCGTCTCGTATGAGCGTTGGACGAGAGTTTACGAGCGTCTGCGAGCGTTTTCGTGTTGTCTGAACTGCAGTTCTTATGATTTATGTGATGGGCTGTAGTTAGGGCTTCGCCGGCGCTGGCGGGCCCGTTCAACTGTTTGCGTGCGTTGTACGAGAGTTGTACCAACTCTGACATGGTGGGACGAAATGGTCGGGTCATGTCGGGTCGAGTCGGGTTATGTCGGCTAAAGTCGGGTGAAGTCGGGCGAAAAAATTTTCTCCGGCCTTTTTTGCCGTTACGGTTTTGCATCAGTTTTTTCGTTTCCGGAGCCGACTCCCGGTACTGGCAGCTCCACCCAGACTATCTCACAGACGCCGGATACTCGCCGGTCGGCTGACGGTTGGGTCGGGGTGTCCTGTCTGGACGCTAAAGGTCGGGCTAAGTCGGGTCAGAGCGGGCAGTTTTCCTCTTCCTGGACCTATGCGCTTGACTTCGCGCACGCTTCCTCGGTGTCTCTGTTTGGTACCGGGCAGACTCCAGTCTTGGAAGGGCCTCCCTCGCCTTCAGCATCCCTGCCAACGGGAGACATGGCTTGATAATGATGAAACGCTCTCATAGGTGCCTTGTCACATGCCAGAACATTGCCATTATATCACTGTTCTTGATGCAATTGCCCTGCCAATTTGAGGAATCCATGGCATTTGGTGAACTTTCACAGATGCGCCGCAGGTCGGAAGCGGCAAGATAGCGATGAGGCACCCAGGCCCAAGGCGTATATTGCACCATTGTGATAGTTGTGCGATTTCAGTCCGGCCTTTCCTAACAAGATTGAGGATAACCACCCAGTTTGCAGGCTAGATGTGTACGATTTTCGATATGCCGGCTTGGGACTCTGAACGAGAACCGGCCGGTGCTTACTCTACGGCATAGTGTTTGAGCGCGTCCGGGTCAAGGTCCAGACCCAGGCCATGTTTTTCCGGATCGGGGGACCAAGAGCCGTTTTGCGGCTCATCGAAGGATGTGTAGAAGATACGGTCTGCCGCTTCCACCGTGCCCAGATATTCGACGACTTTCAGATTTGGCGTTGCACAGGCCATGTGAAGATGAACAAGCTGGTAGGCATGTGGCGCAACAGGCAGATTGAAGGCGTGTGCCAGGTGGGCGACCTTCATCCATTCGGTAATTCCGCCAACCCGGCCGACGTCAGGCTGCACGATGTCGGCGCCGCCGCGAGCAATGAGGTCTTTGAAGCCATACTTGGTATATTCGTGCTCGCCGGTTGCTACGGGAATGTCGATGGCTCTGGCAACGGCAGCCAGCCCTTCAATA
>DAOUHY010000218.1:0-48223 GCA_034428435.1 Caldilineaceae bacterium
GGACACCTTCGATTAGGCACCTGTTACGAATATCGACACCCGGTCGATGAGGCATGTTGTAGGAGAGGGGGCGTTGCGGGGGCGGAGCCCCCGCACAAGGGAGGGCCGAATAGGCCCGACCGCCCGGAACTGCAGTAGTTGGTAGTCAGCAGTTAGTAGTCAGTAGCGGCGCTTATTCTGGCGGAAACTGGAATGGGAGTTGACCATAGCTTGCGTGCCTCCTGAGAAACGAAAGTTCGCCCCAATATTGGGATGCACCGCGGCGGCTGAATGCGATTGAGTCACGTGGTTATACGTGCTATGATCTGAGGCGTGTTTCGGTTTGGTATGCAACATTGGAATTGCGGTTGAGGTATGGGTACGGTATAGGCGGGTGCAAGAGGAGTGGTTGCCTGGCGCAGCCTGCAGCCGCTGGTTCATATACCGTATTTTAGGGCTGTCAGAAGAGGGTCCGAAGTCTCTATATTTGAAGTTCCAACATTTGTCGTCAGTTGCGTGGGCAGAGCCAGAGATTGAAAGGATGCGGGTGTGTCGAAGATTCTGAAGGTTGGGGTGGTAGGCGTGGGCGGGATCGCCAAGGCGCACATGCCTGGGTGGGCCGCTTCGGAGGAGGCAGAGGTCGTTGCGGGAAGCGACATTTCGGCGGAGGCCCTAGAAAGATGGGGTGCGCTCTACGGGGTGAAGAAGCTGGAAAACGACCCGGCGACGCTGTTCAGCGACCCGGATATCGACATAATCGACGTGTGTACGCCCAACCGGTATCATGCGTCACTGTCGATCGCGGCGCTGGAGGCGGGGAAGCACGTACTATGCGAAAAGCCACTGGCGCCGACACCGGCGGAGATCCGGCAGATGATCGCGGCGCGGGACGGTTCCGGGAAGCTGCTGATGACGGCACAGCATTTTCGCTTTCGAGGGGATTCGCAGGCGCTGAAGGCGGAGGTCGGTACGGGGACGCTAGGTGAGATATACCATGCCCGCAGCTGGATGCTGCGACGGGGGTGGCTGCCTGTGCGGCCCGGATTCATATACAAGAAGCACAGCGGCGGCGGACCGACGATCGACGTCGGCGTTCACATTCTGGACCTGACGCTGTGGCTGATGGACAATCCCCAGCCGGTGTCGGTTTCCGGGGTGGCCAAGGCGCCGCTGGCCGAACATGAGGGGGCATTCAGCGCGTGGCGGCTGGCGCCGGTGCCCAAGGATATGGACGTGGAGGATTTCGCGGCCGCGTTTGTGCGCTTCGAGAACGGGGCCACTCTTGTTCTGGAGACCAGCTGGCTTCTGCATCACGACACGCCGGGGGAGGACACGCAGATCTGGCTGTACGGCACGGAGGGCGGCTGTCACTGGCCCAGCGCCAAGATCCTTGAGACGAACTACGAGACGAAACAGTTTTCGAACAGATTTCTGCAACTAACGCAGGACAAGATGGAGCCGCACGCCCTGGAATGTGTTGAGTTTGCCAAGGCTGTCCTGGAAGGGGGGCCGTCGCCGGTGCCGGCGGAGCAGTCGCTCCAGGTGCAGGAGATTCTGGACGGCATCTACCGCAGCCAGGAAGAGGGGCGAGAGGTACGCATTGGGAGTTGAGAGCTTGATGGCAGATTGACCCGGGATGCGACGGCAGATTGGGCCGGCTACAGGCTGAGAACCGCCTGGGACAGGAGGACGGGGCGCTGCCGAGGAACGATTCAGCAGGGGCGCGAAACTCTTGCGGTGGGGCTGCGTATAGATTGTAAGCAGTTGTATTCAGCCACGGAGACGGCAAAGGCGCCGCTACCCAGTTCTGCAGGAGTTTCTAATGAATGAAAATACACCCAGCCAGCCTGAGCAGGCATCGGGACCGGAGGAGCAGGAAATCGTAGTGCCGGAGGCCCAAACGGCAACAGAAGAGGTCGAGATCCCGGTGGAGACGGTAGATAGCGAGGAGCGTGCCGGACCGGACGAGAACAGAGACACGTTTCTATTCCGTCATCCCGAGGACAAGATAGTCGGCGGGATCTGCGGCGGGCTGGGCGACTATTTCGGGATTGATCCGATACTGGTGCGGATCATGTGGGTGGTGCTGACGGTGGGGACGGCAGGGACCGGGCTGCTTGCCTACGCTGCGCTATGGCTGCTGCTTCCCGTAGGGACGGCGAAGGCGGGGCAGCATGCTCCAGCAGCGCTGGAGTTCAATGAACGCAACGTTGGGCGGGCGGGCCTACTGCTGGTGGCGTTCGGCGTCATCTGGCTGCTGGCGAATCTTGGCGTCTTACCGGCTCTGTGGCACGTGTTCTGGAGTGTGATGGGCCTGGTTTTCTGGCCGGCGCTGTTGATCGGCGCAGGTTTGCTTTTGCTGAAGAACCAGCGGGCGTGGCGCAGTCGTTTGTTCAGCGCGCGCGCAAAGGTACGGGAAAAGAGATCACAGGCGGCGTCGCGGCTGAATCGCGAGTCGGCCAAGAATGGTCTGCGGCGCGCGAAGTCAAGCATCCCGTTGAAGCGCAGCCGTGAGGAGCGGATGTTCTTTGGCGTGTGCGGGGGCATTGGCAAGGCGATCGGGTTGGACGCCAACCTTGTGCGGCTGATCTGGGTTGCTTTCGCTATAGGCAGCATCGGCACGGGTGTACTGGTCTACGTGTTGACGGGTCTGCTGCTGCCGGAGGAAGAGGTGAGCGCGAAGCCGGTACGCATACAGGAGCCCCAGGACGTAACGGTCATTGACGGGACAGTTGGTTGAGACCGGAGGCTGCGGTCCGAGTTTTGGGAAAGTGGCAGCTTTCGTGCGCAGGTAGAGGGGCATCAAGCCAGACAGGGGACATGAGCATTGGGCAAGACTGAGAATTTCGTTATCGGCCTGATCCTTGGTGCCGTTGCCGGCGCAGCCGCAGCCTATATTTTCGGTCCGTCGCGAGCTACAACATTCGACTCCAAGTACCAGTCGCGCTGGGACCGGGCTCTGGCCGAGGGGAGAGAGGCTGAGCTGAGGCGGAAGGCTGAATTGGAGGCGGAACTGGCCGAAACGAAGCGCCGCCACACTCCCGGGCAGGGGGCATAGGACACCAGAGCGGCCCCGGCGTTGCATGACATGACCAGCGGCCGGGGAGGATGACCCAGCTGCATCCTTGCAGGAAAGGATTGCCGCTCAACTTTGGCAGGCAGGACAGAAGTGCGTGCTGCGCTGCGCGAGCACTGTACGGCTAATTGGGGTACCGCAAGCGAAGCAGGGCTCTCCGCTGCGGCGGAAGACCTGGAACTGTTCCTGAAAGCCGCCCTTTGCTCCCGTCGGGGGAGCATAGTTTTGGACCGAGCTGCCCTGCGCCTCGATTCCCTCCAGCAGGACATCCCTCAAAGCCATGTGAAGACGCTCTATCTCTTCGAGGGCAAGTGATCCCCCGGCGCGGCGGGGGTCGATCCTGGCGCGGAACAGGGATTCGTCGGCATAGATGTTTCCGACGCCTGCCAGCAGGGATTGATTGAGCAGGAGCGCTTTGACGTTGGCTTTGCGCCCCGCCAGCGTTTGGGCCAGGGTCTGCGGGACGAAGGCATCGTCGAGCGGTTCGGGACCTAACTTTCCCACAACATCACTGGTATCCTCGACCAGCCAGATGCGCCCGAATTTGCGCGTGTCGCGATATCTCAGCTGTTCGCGGGTGTCGAGGTCGAACAGAACGTGGGTGTGCTTGTCGACGGGGGCGTCGGCGGCGCACGCGCCCGGGGCCGGGGGAGGGTGAAGGCGCAGCTCGCCGGTCATGCGCAGGTGGACGATTAGGGTCTCGGCACTGTCCAAACCGAGCAGCATGAATTTTCCGCGGCGTCCGAAGGAAGAGAAACTGCGCCCGCGGACGAGGTCGGTAAAGCGATCGGCGTCAGGGGCGGCGATAGTGCGGGGCCAGTGCACCTCGGCCGAGAGGATAGTTTTTCCCTTCAACAGAGGTTTGAGCGCGCGAACGTAGGTCTCAACTTCGGGGAGTTCAGGCACGGCGGCTTCTGGACCTGGTGCGGCTAAGGAGCCAGAGCACGATGACGGCCAGAACCAGAAGGATACGGGCGTACCTGAGGACGGTAACCAGTGGCTGGTCGGCAGGTTCTGCGCCCTGGTTTTCAGAAAGTTGCTGTTGACTGGTTGCGGCGGCACCGGAGCTGGTATCAGGTTGCGGCTGTGCGGCGGCCTGCTCTTGTTCCGGTGAGGCAGATTGCTGTCCTTCATCCCCAATGCTCATAACACCGATTTGAGGGTCGTCGTCTTCCTCGCCGGTGCTGTCTGCCACGGCACCTTCAGATCCGCCTTCGGTAGCAGACTGACCGCCGGCGCCGGAATCAGGCTGCTGCGAGAGAGAGCCGCCTACGGCCGTCACCTGCCCTTCGGGGACTGCCGGGCTGCTGGAAAGCTGTTCGTCCCCTCCTGGCTGCGTCCGCTGCAGCCCCGTTTCGGCCACAAATACCAGGAGCAGCAGAACGGCCGCGAGGGCGGCTGCATTGCGCAGCGCCAGGTCGCCGCCATTCAGGAAATTGAGAAAGCGCTGCCAGGGACTTTGCGGCGGGGCTTCGACTTCGCTGGGCGGGGATGCGTTGACTTTGGCGAGAGCGCGCCGCTCCTGGAGGACGTCAGCGACCTGATCTTCGGTCAGCGTGAAGGAGCGGGGAAGGGGCACGCTGGGCAGATCCTGCAGCAGCTCGACGGTCCGGCGCAGTGTATTCACCTCCCAAGCGACCTGTTCGCTGGCCGCCATGGCTGCCTCTACACGTTGCCGTTCTTCGGTGGTAACGTCGCCGTCTACGTAAGCTGCTACCAGATCTTCATCGACCGAATTCAGACTTTGAGGATCCATATTGGTTTGCTCTCTGTTATCGGCTCACGGGCTTGAATGACCTCTCAACTCTTCACGGCCTGTCCGCCACTTTGCTTGAGTGAATGGAACTTTGGCGTCTATACAGCCAACCTGCAGAGGATACAGTTCTCCCCTACTTCAAAGAATGACGATAGACTGACGGTAAAAGTTCCGCGTTCTTGCTCAGATAGTCGCGAACTCTTCCGCGCGCACGATTTATCCGTGATTTAACCGTTCCGACGGCGGCGCTGGTAATCTCCGCGATCTCTTCGTAGGCGTACCCCTCGACATCGCGCAGGACGATGGCAGTACGCAGGACTTCGGGCAGGGAGGTGATTGCCGACCTGATGAGCGCCTGAAGCTCCTGGCGTTCGGCATATTCGTGGGGTGTTTCGCTGCGGTCGGTCAGCTGGGCGACATACTCTTCCTCTACGGGCATGTCGTCGAGGCTCTCGGTGCGTTTTCGCTGACGGCTGCGCAGGTGATCGTAGCAGGTGTTGACAACAATACGCATGAGCCAACTCTTAAAGTTGCCGCCACGGTAGTTGTCGAGCGCCCGATAGGCTTTAATGAAGCTGTCCTGCAGGGCATCGGCTGCCGAATCGGGGTCGTCAAGAAGGCGATAGGCGACGCCGTAGCCAAGACCCTGGTATTCGATCACCAGTTGGTTGAACGCTTCCAAGTCTCCTTGCAGAGAGCGTTCTATGAGTATGTCCTGGTCCATGAAGAGTCTGCTATGGCACCTTTGCGGCGAACCACTCTGGAGGCAGAGGGGCGAAAGGTCACTACCCGCTCGTTGCGCGGCTTTTCGGTTCGCCTGAAGTTAGGGCGGATGGGACAGAAATCCAGCGGGGAACGCAAGCCCAAGAGCCGGGTATTTGACTGAATCTGACCGCAACCGCTATAATTTTTCTGAGCCGAAGTGGCGGAATAGGCAGACGCGCACGACTCAAACTCGTGTGGGGAAACCCGTGTGGGTTCGACTCCCACCTTCGGCACCAGTCTGAGTTAGGTATTCCCCGCTGGGAGAGAGCAGGATTCAGGCAGATAGTCCCCCTGTCGGCCAAGAGAGAGCAGGTCAGAGGTAGAAGAACCCTGCTTATTGACGGTCTGCAATGGTAGCAGACCGTTTTGCGTCTTGCCGCATCTCACTTTCCAAACTTGTTTGGATTCATTATATCAGGCGCGTGGCGGTTTCTCCACTATGCCTATAGCATCCTACCATTTGCGTCCAGGAAACTTCAAGACTGGGGAGTGCAGTAGTCAGTAGTCGGTAGTCAGTAGTCAGTAGTCAGCGGTTAGTGGTCAGAGACGGCGTTACCTCTGCCTCAAAGTTGATCGCGAGACGGCTGCGGCTCCGCTGCTACGCGAGGCATGGGGAAGTAGGCACTCATATTGGGACTAGACCTGCCGTGAAGGCATTGGAGATAGTTTACTCATTCTGGCACAATAGAGGTTGTTTGGGCCGGGAATGCGGTGTCCGAAAGGAGTAATCATGTCTGTTGATTTTCTGCGCGCAACGCCTCTTTTTCACGATTTGTCAGACGGAGAGCTGGAGGAGATCACGGCGATCCTGCGCGAAGAGAGTTTTCCGGGCGGGGGTACGATCTATCGCAGCGATGAGAACTGCAGTGACCTCTATCTGATTCGGGGCGGCTTCGTACGGTTGTTTGATTCAACCGGTTCGGTTCTGGCTACGCTCGGGCCCGGCAGTCTGTTGGGTGAGGCCGAGTTTCTGAGGGGCCTGGCGCATAACACCAGCGCGGTGGCCGCGTCTGACGTTCACCTATGGTCCCTGCCGGACTCGGGGCTGCGCCAGCTGCTGCAGAGGCAGTACGGCATAGGGATCAAACTCAGTCAGAACTTCGGCGAGCAGATTTCGCAACTTGAGGACTACCTGGTTGAACAGCTCATCAAGACGCGTGCGTTGGGCGGGCTTCCGCACCGGGTGATCGAGCCGGTGGCGCGAAGTATGCAGCCGCAGCAGTTGCAGCGGGGCAAGTTTCTGTATCAGAGCGGCCAACGGGCTGAGGCTCTTTACCTTTTGGAAAAGGGTGCGCTGGAGTTGCAGCCTGCTCCCACCCCGGAGGAGCCAAGCCCGACTGCGAGCCTGGTAGAGCCGGGCAATCTTTTCGGGGTCCTGCCGTTGTTGACGAACAAGCCGTACAATGCGAGCGCGTTTTCGGTAGACGACTGCCTGGTGTGGTCGTTGCCGGCGGCGACATTTCACAGCTTGAGCAGCCAGTATCCGCATTTGCGGCGTGCGCTGGGCCGACACAGCCGCAGCCGGCTGAGCTTGACGGACCAGACGCAGGCGGTGGTGCGGCTGGCGCAGACACCTCTTTTCGGCCAGTTGGAACCTTCCAACTTGCATGCAATCGCCCAGAAGCTGGTATTGCAGCACGTCCCGTCAGGTGAACTGATCTACCGTCTCGGCGAGAGAAGTGACTCACTCTTGCTGGTTGATGAAGGTGAGGTGGAACTGACTGCAGAAAATGAGAGCGGTGTGCTGCAGGAGCTGGCCCGCGTTGAAGTGGGCAGCTATTTTGGGGCGATGAGCCTGTTAACGGGCGAGGACCGGGCAGAGAACGCCACTGCGATCGGCAATACGAATCTGTGGGTCCTCTACCGGTCCGACCTTGAGGAACTGGTGGGGCAGTTGCCTGCTATAGGCCAGGCACTCGACCGGGCGTTGGCGTCGCGGACTGCCTCGCGGCCGGCGCCGGTGACAGCGGAGCGACTGCGGCGGTTCCCACTGCTGGCCAACCTCGAGGTCAACGAGCTCAGGGAAGTGGCCCGCTATTTGAGACAGGCCCATTTGCGGCAAGGGGAACAGGTATTCCGGGCGGGTGCGCCGAGCGATGCGCTGTATTTCATTGAGAGAGGGGTCGTACGACTTCAGCTTCTGAACGGGGCCGGCAGCTGGACGCGCGGTGAGGGAGAGGTTTTCGGGGAAAAGGCGATTTTGTCGGATGAGCCGTACGGTCAGAGTGCGTTCGCGGAGACTGACGTAGACCTGCTCTACGTTGAGTATCCCGGGCTGGACTTACTGAAATCGCGCTTGCCCTCGGTCGCAACGGATCTGCATCGCGTCCTGAGCCAGCCCGCTGGGGGCGTTGATTTTCAAGCTGGGGCGCCGCCGCGCCCCAGCGTCGATCCTGCAGCTGGCGCGCCGGCCAGTATTCCACAGAGGCGACATGAAGAAGAGGCGGCCCAGGCGTTTCCGCCACCGGCGGGCAGACCGCGTCCGAGCGGAGGCGGCTGGTTCAACAACCTGAGCGCGTGGGGGAAGATCCGCCTGGTTCTTGTGGTCTTGCTGTTGGCCTATCTTGGTATCGTGGTGGCGCCCGGTCTGTTGGGCATCACTTTCTGAGCGGTACCGGCGGCGCGTATGGTGGCGCCGGCTGTGAGGGATGCCGGCGGGACAACGCTGCGCTGTCTCTATTCACCATCCCTTTGCGAGGACAGGCCACTCCAACTCAACTTCGCCATTCCTGTGTCCGACGATGCGCGGGAAGAGATTGTTGGAGACACAGCAGTGGTTGACGAGGACACTGACTCTTTCGCCGATCTCCGGCTTGCGGTCACAGCGCGACACATCCACGTGGCCGTGTTCCTCCGAGAGTTTGAAAATCTCAGCATCAGGATATTCGACTATCTGTCCGTGCCCGGGAGATTGGCGGGCGCCGTCTGCTGCGAGGGACTTGCTGCCTGAATCGAGGACGACCCTGTCGTCGATGGGGCGGCTGACGACGGTGGCCAAGACGAAGTAGGAGCATTGGTCAAGGTTCATGGCACCGGCATCGACGAGGTTGCGGTCGCCGTAGACGTACATACCGGCGCGGTGTTCATCGATTTCGGTGAACTCGTGGGCTTGCCACATGACAAATGAACTGCCCCCGCTGACCCGTTCGACATTCAGCCCGTCCTGGGCCAGCAGCATTTTCGATTCGCCCATGAAGGCGTTCGACTCCGGATTCGAAGGGTAGACCATCAGTCCGCCAAAGTGAAGATGGGAGGCGCAGTCGATCTGGCGAGCCAGCTCGCGGACACCTTCCGGCGTGGTCACGCCGCAGCGCTCATAGCCGCCATCCATTTCAATCAGGACGGGGAGGACGGTACCTTCGTGCGCGGCGGCTTCGGCGTATCCGGCGACGGTGCGGGCTGAGTCCGCGGTGACGCTCATTCTTGCGCGGCGCGACAGGAGCATCAGGCGTCTCAGTTTGGCCTTGCTGAGAAGGTTGTAGGGCAGAAAGATATCTCTAATCCCGGCGCTGCACATGACTTCGGCTTCGCTCAGTGTCTGGCAGGTGATGCCGACGGCGCCGGCTTCCATCTGCATGTGGGCGATCGCGGGGATGCGGTGGGTCTTGATATGGGGACGGTTGTCGATGTCGTGGCTGTCCAGATAGGTCTGGAACCGTTGGATATTGGTGGCAAGGCGATCCAGATCGACGACGCCGACGGGCGTTTCCAGGTCCTCGATGTGCATAGTGTTACCTCGATTGAATGAAGAGCAGCACGATCAGGATGACTTCAACGGCCTTGGTCACGAGGCCGAGCCCGTAGTCGAGCGGCTGCGGGAAGATTGCAAAGTAACCGATGATCGTAACCGCGGTATAGACGATCAGAACCCAGCGGATCTGGTTTTTCCAGTTTTCCAATTGAGGGAGCAGATAGAGACCAATGGCCAGCGCGATGAAGCCGAGCCCGTTCAGGACCAGAATGAATTGACTTTGGAAGCCAACAAAGAGGTGGATCAGGCCTGTCAGCAGTGCGAGGCCGATGATGCGTTTTGACTGTGAATCCAAAGAACGCAGATCCAGCATGATCGTCTTTCTCCTTTACCGGTCATCCTCAAGCGTATCGCTGCGAGGGGGATGGGAACATTCACTATCATTGCACAGTCTGGCTTTTCTGACAACGCCGACTTATGCGCCGACACCGGGCTGATTGGGAGGAAGTCTGGCTCGTTCCTGGGGAGACAGAACCGGCTGTTCGCCAGTTCGATGCGGGGGCTTGCTGCTCGCCTGAGAAGGAAAAGGCAGCCGATTGAGATGGCCAGCAACGCTCAGGAGCCGGCTGCGCCGACGCGCAACCAGCGCTCTTCGGGGACCCAGAGTGTGAAGTAGCCGCTGCCGAGGACGAGAAGGAGCGAAGCGAGGACGAGCAATGTCAGGCCGATCCAAGGCTGGCCGCCAAAGATGAAGTAGAGATAGGCGGCGGCGTTGACGAAGCCCGCCGACGTTCTGGCGCCGATGCCGAAGAGGGCCGTCAGGCCGGCGGCGGCTGCGACGGCGGCGACAGGCCAGCTCAGCGAGGCGGGAAGGGCGGTGCCCGATGCGAGGAGGGTCGAGACCACGAGGGCCACCAGAAGGGCGACTGCGATCCTGAGGAGTACAGGAGCCCAGACGAAGGTCCAGAGTTTGAGACGGGCGCGCCAGTGGATGTATGCGGGATGGGCCGGCCGCAGCCAGCCGATGGTTACG
This sequence comes from Caldilineaceae bacterium, assembly GCA_034428435.1. Taxonomy (GTDB): domain Bacteria; phylum Chloroflexota; class Anaerolineae; order Caldilineales; family Caldilineaceae; genus Bin5. The sequence continues at coordinate 10,301 of DAOUHY010000218.1, forward strand.
AGCCAGTCGCGCAGGAAGCTGAGGGCGACGGCGCCGCCGAAAACGGCGCCGACGGCGTAGGTAACGGGGGGCTCGAAGATGGGCCAGAGGACGGTGGAGAGAAAGATCATCAGTAGGCCGGCGATGATGCGGCGCTGGTCGCTGTCGGTCATCGGGTGGTTGGGAAGGCCCTGCCGGGTTCTCCACATCATTCCCCAGACGAAGAGGGGACGCGCAAACGCCACGAGCAGGAAGACCAGGGGCAGCTGACCGTATTGCACGGCCAGAGCAGAGGCTACGAGAACGCCAAAGCCGTCGAATTCCATGTCCAGGGTTTCGCCGAGACGGGTCACTCTGTCTGACCTGCGGGCGAGATAGCCATCGAAAACGTCGGCGATGCTTGCGCCGATATAGAGGAGAGCAGGGAGCCAGTCCAAGAGGCCGCCGGGTCTTGGCAGAAGGAGGAAGCCGGCCATCCAGGCGTAGGCAAGGCCTCGATAGGTGGTGAGCACGTTGGCCGGGCCCAGATCGGGGAAGAGGTCCTGGCGCCCGGGGGCATGGTTCTGGTCGAGGACGCGTCGCAGAAACCAGAACACGCCAGCCACTGTGAGGGCAGAGATCATAAGCCAGCGCCGGGCGCTGAAATCGGGGTTCAGCGCACCCAGGCGCAACAGGATGGCACCGACCACGAGGGTCAGACTGCATATGAGGGTGAGGCGGCGGCTTTGCCGCTGCAGTTGGGCAACACTTTGCTCAGCCATCGGCTGTCCTCTTGCGGTATAGGCGTGGGGACCCGGTCGCCACCTTAGCATAGAATGGTGCATTGCTCAATTTGAACTGCAGTAGTCAGTGGTCAATGGTCAGTGGTTAGTGGGTTGAGACGGCGAGCGGGGGCGTGGGCACTTTCTTGTAGGCACGATGGTTGAAAGGGGCAGCAAGTCGGGGGAGGCTGGTGGGGAAGGGGCGTTGCGGGGTGGGGGGGTGCAATCCGTTTTGGGGGCGGGAAAGGGCGGGCACGCGGCCTGCCGCTGCGGGGACTAGATGGGACTGGCGGGACGGGGTCTGGCTGGACACAATCGATTAGGCACCTGTCACCAATATCGACACCCGGTCGATGAGGCATGTTGTAGGAGAGGGGGCGTTGCGGGGGCGGAGCCCCCGCACAAGGGAGGGCCGAATAGGCCCGACCGCCCAAAAGAGCGAGGAGAAAGGGGAGAGGAAAGAGAGAGGGAAGGGTGAGGGGCGGGTATTCGCAGGCGGTGGAATTTGTGTGCTATGATGGGGCGGAAACAGGTCGCGAATGGAGATATTTGTGTCGAAAACCGTACCGCTCGTTATCCATGCCACCCATGAAGCTGGCGCGAAGGTCGGCGGCATTGGATCGGTTTTGGACGGGATTCTGGGCGCAAAGTCATACAACAGCCAGGTCGGGCGGACGATCCTGGTGGGGCCGATGTTTGGCTGGGATCCTGTGCAGATGGAGCGGCTGACGGAGGCGGGCAACGGTGTGGAGATCCGCTACAGCAGCCTGCACGGGATTCGGTACGACGTCAGTGAGCCGGTGCAGCAGGCGCTGCTGACGGTTGAGCGGACTTTCCAAGTGGCGCTGCTGTACGGGCGGCGGAAGTTCGGGAGCGCGGAGCATGAGATTCTGCTGGTCGATGCGAGCAATCCGCACATGGGGCACGTGGAGAAATTCAGCTATTTTCTGTGGGAAAATTACGGCGTCGAGAGCTTTCGCTACAACTACGATTTCGAGTACAACCTGTATATGTCGATCGCGCAGCCGCTTTTTGCCGGGCTGAAGGCGCTGGGGGTCGACGAGGGACTGGCGCCGCACGAGCGGGTGATCATCGCGCACGAGTGGCTGGGACTGCCGGTGGCATTTGCGGCGCAGCTGAATGAGCCTGAGCAGTGGCGGACCGTTTTCTATGCACACGAGGTGGCGACGGCGCGGTTGCTGGTAGAGAGCCACGCAGGGCACGATACACGCTTCTACAATGCGCTGCTGCGGGCGCGGGAATCGCATCTGCCGCTGGACACTGTATTTGGCGAGCAGGACTCGTATTACAAGCACGCAGTCGTCCGGCAGGCGATACATTGCGATGCGATATTTGCCGTGAGTGACTCGGTGCGGGAGGAGCTGCGATTTTTGGGCGGGCCGTTCGCCAATTGCAGGATCGATCTTGTCTACAACGGGATCGGGTCGGAGGAGATCAGGGTAGCAGACCATCTGGATTCCAAGCGGCGGCTGCAGGGGTACTGCCGGACGTTGCTGGGGTTTGAGCCGGACTATGTTTTCACGCACGTGGCGCGGATGGTGATGTCGAAAGCGCTGTGGCGGGACGTGCGGGTAATGGAGCACCTGGACAGGCTTCTGGAACCGGCAGGAAAGACGGCGGCGCTTTTTGTGCTTGCCACGAGTGAACCGGCGGGCCGGCAGCCGGAGTTGATCGGGAGCTGGGAAAACTCGTACGGGTGGCCTGTAGGGCATCGGGGCGACAACGGCGACCTGGTTGGCGAGGAGGCGCCGTTTTTCTTTGACGACGTGGAGCCGTTTAACCATTCGGCAAGCAGCAGCAAGATCGTTCTGGTGAACCAGTTCGGTTGGAGCCGTGACCGGTGCGGCACGCGCATGCCCGAGGAGATGTGTTTCAGCGATATCCGCCGAGGCAGCGACCTGGAGTTTGGGCAGAGCATCTATGAACCGTTTGGGATAGCGCAGATCGAGCCGGTGCAGTTCGGCGCGCTGTCGTGTGTGAGCAGCGTGTGCGGGTGCATCGGATTTGTGCAGGCGGCGGCGGAGGCGCTGGTCGAGCAGGGAGTGCTGGCGCCGATTGAGGACGAAGGACAGGGCGAGGGTCGAGTCTTTCTGCCCGGCGGCGGCCAGCTCGGGACAGCTTTCTCCGACAAGGGTTTCCCGCTGGTGGTGGCGGATTACGTGGGGTTGCCGGCGGAGCAGATGCCGGGGACGCCGCGGGATGCTTTGGATATCGACGGTGAAGCCCGGGGGCGTATCGAGGCCGGCAGTTCAAGGGAGAGTGCCGGGCAGATTTTTGAGCGTCTGCCGAGAAGCCGGGAGCAGATGGCGGAACTGTTGCGGCTGGGCAGCGCGCTGGCGAGCAGCATGAGTTGGGAATCGGTGGTTGAGACCAGCTTTCTGCCCGGGCTGGCGAGGATCTGCAGGGAGTAGGGCCCGCTATGCCGGTGCCAGTAGTCGTTGACGATGGGCTGCCCTGAACTCTGCGGGCCGATCACGTTGTCCATCTACGACAGGCACAAAGATTACCAGGCGCCCTCAGTGGTGAGGCAACCACGAGGGCACCCACAAGGTGTGCCCCTACGGGGAATACGACGGGTTGGCGCTCGAGAGGGCCCCCGACTTGGGCACCCACAAGGGGTGCCCCTACGGGGAATACGGCGGGTCGGCCCACTGCAGGACAGCGGCCCTGGGCATCCATAAGGGGTGCCCCTACGGTGGGACGCGTGGTTAGAAGGAAATGTCAACAGGCAATGGAAGCAGTTGTGAAGGCGACGTCAGACGGTGACGTCTTCTGTAGGTGAGGATATTCGCAGTATTGGCGCCATCCTTTAGACGGGACGCCCCAAGTCGGGAGAGAAGGACGCAATCTTTTGATCGGATCGTGGTTTACGGATGATGAGGCCTACCTTTTCGGCGAGGGAAACTTTCTCTATTGCTACCGCAGGTTCGGCGCCCACTTTCGTACGGTGGAAGGCGTCAGCGGTGTGCAGTTTTCAGTTTGGGCGCCCAATGCCCAGGGCGTAAGTGTCATTGGGCCCTTCAACGGCTGGGACCCGCACGAGCACGTCATGCAGGCCTACCGAGAGGGGATCTGGGAGGTCTTCATCCCCTCTTCCCCCAAGCCGGCGACAGGCGGCCCGCCCAGTGCCAGCCTGGAGGCGGGCAGCGAGTACAAGTTCTCGATTCAACTACCGCTGGTTGATATTCGCATCGACAAATCGGATCCGTATGGATTTTTTGCGGAGTATCCGCCAGGGACGGCCTCTCGGGTCTGGCCCATGGACAGTTATCCGTGGGGCGATAGTGAGTGGGTCGAGAGTCGCGCGAGCAGGCAGGCGCTGGACCAGCCCCTGAACATCTACGAAGTTCATCTCAGCAGCTGGCGGAGAAACCCCGAAGATAACCGAGTTCTTGGCTACCGGCAGTTGGCACATGAGCTGGTCGACTATGTGAAGGAGATGGGCTATACGCACATCGAACTTCTGCCGGTAACCGAGCACCCTTTTGAAGGTTCGTGGGGGTACCAGAGCACCGGGTATTTCGCGCCGACCTGCCGATTCGGCACGCCGGACGATTTCAAGTATTTCGTGGACCACTGCCACCAGAACGGCATCGGCGTGATCCTAGACTGGGTGCCGGCCCATTTTCCCAAGGATGCTCACGGGCTGGCGTATTTTGACGGTGCGGCGCTATATGAGTATGAGGACCCGCGGCGGGGAGACCATCCAGATTGGGGCACGAAGATTTTCGATTACGGGCGCAACGAGGTGCGCAATTTCCTCGTGGCGAGCGCCCTCTTCTGGGCGGAGGAGTACCACATCGACGGGCTGCGCGTGGATGCGGTTGCCTCGATGCTGTACCTGGACTACAGCCGAGAGGGGGCGGAGTGGATTCCGAACCAGCATGGCGGGCACGAAAACCTGGACGCGATCTCGCTGCTGCGGAAGACGAACGAGGTGCTGCATGAGCGCGTGCCGGGCGTTCTGACGATTGCGGAGGAGAGCAGCATCTGGCCGATGGTGTCGCGTCCCACGTACACGGGCGGGCTGGGGTTCGACTACAAGTGGAATATGGGGTGGATGCACGACACACTGAATTTCTTTGAGATGGACCCGCTGTTCCGGCGCTACAACCATCACCTGATCACGTACAGCCTGAGCTACGCCTTCAGCGAGAATTTCATTCTACCCCTGAGTCATGACGAGGTCGTGCATCTGAAGGGGTCGATGCTTGAAAAGATGCCAGGGGACCGCTGGCAGAAGTTCGCGCATCTGAGGCTGCTGTACGGCTTCATGAATGCCCATCCGGGCAAGAAGCTGCTGTTCATGGGGGGAGAGTTCGGACAGTGGCGTGAGTGGACCGAGATCTTCAGTCTTGACTGGCATCTGCTGGAAATTGAGGATCATCGTAGTTTGCAGCTTTTTGTACAGGACAGCAATCGCCTCTATTGCCATGAAACGGCGCTGCATCAGTCGGACGCGAGCCTGGGCGGTTTCCAGTGGATTGATTACCAGGACGTGGACCATTCGATCACCAGTTTCGTGCGCCGCGATGCGGAGGGCAGCAGCTGGATTGTGGTGGTCTGCAACTTTACGCCTGTTCCGCGGCGCGGGTACCGCGTCGGCTTGCCCGGACCGGGGCGCTACAAACAGATCCTGAACAGCGATTGGGAGATCTACGGCGGCAGCGGCGTCGACAATCCATTTCCGCTGGAGGCCGAAGAGGTTCCCTGGCAGAGCGCTTCCTGGTCTGCGTTGATGGAGTTACCGCCGCTGGGCGTGCTCTATTGGAAGAAGGACGCGGACTGAGACGGTTGGGTGCAGAGTGTGGAGAGGAACGTGAGCAAGCGGGATGTATGGCAGGGGGGAGAGTCACCTTCGTTGGGCGGCGTAGCCGGACTGACCGCGCGGACGGTCTTCGGTGCTGCAACCGCGCCGCCGGGGCAGGCATTCTCGCTCGCGTTCCGGGAAGGGGAAGTAGGCGGCTGGGAGGGTGAAGGCGCGCGATTGGCAGGACCGTTACTGGACGGGAGCGGTTGCACGCTGCTTCCGGGCTTCATCGACGTTCACATTCACGGCAGCGGCGGGGCGGACGTGATGGACGCGACGCGGGAGGGCCTGGAGACGATGAGCCGCTTTCTGGTCCGGCACGGCGTGACCGGATTCTACGCAACGACGGTTACGGCGTCAAACGGGGCTACGCTGGCGGCGGTGGAAAACGCGGCCCGGTATGTTGAGCACTCGCGGACGGGAAACGGCGAAGAGAGGGTTGCCGGCGCGCGGGTGTTGGGTGTTCATCTGGAAGGGCCGTTTCTCAGCGAGGCGTTTCCGGGGGCGCAGAACCCGGCGCATATCCGTCCTCCTTCGGCGGCGGAGTTTGAGGAGCTTCTAGGCGCGGGTCCGGTGCGCATGATCACACTGGCCCCGGAAGTGGCGGGGGCCGATGTCTTGATCGAGATGGCTGCGGCGGCGGGCGTGCGGGTAGTGCTGGGGCACACGGCGGCGACTTTCGAGGAGGCGACGGCGGCAGTGGACGCAGGTGTCTCGCAGGCTACGCATACGTATAATGCGATGACCGGGCTGCACCACCGGCAGCCGGGCGCGCTGGGCGCGACGTTGAGCGACGACAGAATCTACGCGCAGCTCATCGCGGATGGTATCCACGTCCATCCGGCGGCTATGCGAATTCTAGGGCGCTGCAAAGGGCCGGCGCGGACGTTGCTGATCAGCGATGCGATTGGGGCTGCGGGTATGCCGGAAGGGCGGTTCGAGATGGGCCGTCTGCCGGTTTTCGTGCAAGACGGGGCGTGCAGGCTGGAGGACGGGACGCTGGCCGGATCGGTTCTGACACTGGATACGGCGTTGCGGAATTTCATGTCGGCCACGGGGTGGCCGCTGGTGCAGGCGTGGCCGGCGACGAGTCTTTCGCAGGCGCAGGCGATGGGGATTGACAGGGAGATGGGCCGGATCCGACGCGGGGCGCGTGCGGACCTGGTCCTGCTGGACTCTGAGGTGCAGGTAGCGGCTACGGTGGTTGGGGGGCGACTGGCCTACTTGCGGGACAGCTGGCGGCTGCAGGGCTGAGAGGCGGCAGGCTTCACGAGCCCACCTGGGTTATCACGGTGCCCGCGGCACCGGCGGCCAGAAGCGCTTCCTGTACGGCCTCCACTTTCTTATGCTGCACGACAGCTATCAGATTACCGCCGCGGCCGGCGCCACTGAGCTTTGCGCCGGCGGCGCCAGCCTCTTCGGCGATCGCGATCAGCCGTTCGAGTTCCGGCGCGCTGACGTCCATCCGGCGTAGAAGACGCTGGTTTGCGCGCATGAGCGGGCCCAGCGCGTCCACGTTTCCGGAGACGATGGCCCGGCGGGCGGCGGCGGCTATTTCTCCGATGCCGTGGAAAATCTCCTCGTAAAACAACCTGTCACATTCCCAGGCGCGGCGCACGTCTGAGACGACTGCGGATGTGGAACTGGCGATCCCGGTATCGGCGATGACGAGGTGGAAGGGGCCGGCGATGTCAAATCGCTGCGGCGGTTGACCGCGCACAAACCAGACGGGCTGTGCGTAGACGACGACGGTGTTGTCGATGCCGCTGGGATTGGCATGGTGAAGTTTTTCGACTTCGTAAACGATGCGGTTGACGGTCCCGGCGTCGGGCTGAGCACAGGCGTCAGGTTCGCTGTGGGCGAATGCGGCTTTCACGAGGGCGGCGCTCACGGCCGCGCCGCTGCCCATGCCGCCGGCGATGGGGATGTCGCTGCGGACAGTTAGCTGCCAGTCGGGTTCTGCCTGGAGGCCGGCTTCTTCGAGCGCAAGGCGGACGGCGAGGGCAAGGGGGTCCTGGGGGTGATCGGAAAGGGAAACGTGAGCGCCGATGTCGGGGGCAGCGATTGTGCAGCCGGCGCCAGCGGGGGCGTCGGTGAGGGTGACGGTTGCCTTTACCTTGGCCACGGGTACGGCGATGGCTGCTCTGCCGTAGACGACAGCGTGTTCGCCGAAGAGAATGACTTTGCCCGGGGCGGTTGCCGTGGTGGTCGTCATGGGGTCAGGCGGCGGGAGGTACCTGCGACTATTACGCCCGCGAGAGCTCTTTGCGGATAGCGGCTGGAATATCGGTGATGATTGCGTTTACGCCCAGGTTGGCGAGACGAAGGGCTTCGGCGCCGCTGTTGACGGTCCAGGCGTTGACCAGCTGGCCGCGGCTGCGTGCCTTTGCAACAAGCTGGGCGTCGATTGATGTGAAGTAAGGGTGGAGGGCCTCCGGTGCGAGGCCGCGGCTGAACCAGGGGCGGCAGAAGTAGAGCAGGAGATCCTTGAGGGGCAGGCTGCGAACTTTCCGCAAAAGGCTACTCTTCCCATCGGGAGGGTGAGGCGGCCTGTCAAAGTAGAGGAGGCCGAGCGGGATCGAGGGGTCGAGTCGCCGCATCTTACGAAGGGCGATGGGATTGAAGCTGGATACGATTACCTGGTCGTAGAGCCCGCGCCGTTGGATCAAGCGGGCCAGCGGCTCGGGTTCGCGGCCGCCGTCCCAGTCCATATTCTTGATTTCGACGTTGACGACACAGCTGTCGCCTACGAGGTCGAAGACCTGGTCCAAGGTGGGAATCGGCGTGCCGGAGAAGGCGCTGTCGAAGCGGACGCCGGCGTCGATTCCGGCGAGCCGGGCCAGTGTGTGGGTGCGGAGGGGGCCGGCGCCGGTGGTCGTGCGTTCCAGGTTGTAGTCGTGCAGGACGACCAGCTGGCCGTCGGCGGTGGCCTGGGTATCGAGCTCGATGCCGTCGGCGCCCATTTCGAGGGCTTTTGCGAAAGCCGGCAGCGTGTTCTCCGGTGCGACGGTGCTGGCGCCGCGGTGGGCGTAGATTTGTGGAAGCGTCGTCATGGCCGTCCCTGGTCAGGCGTGCTGCGCTTGTTGGGAGGCGTTGCCGGTGACGGGCGCGGCGCGAGAGACGTAATGGGCAACCGGATCTCGCTCAACCTTGCAGGATGAACATCCACTCTTCCAAACCGTCGTCATTGGGTTGGTGTTCGACATGGCAGATGCGAAAGTTGTGACGTTCGATGATCGTAAGGATGTCGATCAGGGAACGGCGTTCGGCTTTGGCAGGGTGGTATTCGAGTTCGCCGATGGAGACTTTGACGTCCTCTTTGATGAGGCTGTCGCCGAGTACTTCGATGCGCCAGGTCTTGCCCGTGGATGATTGGCGGGCTTTGGTTTGAAGAATGATGGTGTGCATGGTTCCTCTTATTGTACAGTTGACCCGGCTTGTGCGGCCTGGTCTCCGGATGGCTACTTGGTGTGATGGTTTGGAATCGGACCGAGGGACAAGGGCAAGGCATCCCTAAACGGCAAGTGTACCGAATTTAGCAGGTTTCAGCGAATTCCTTGACGGCGCTTGACCGCTGATATCACTTTGTCGGCGGCGCGCGGGTTGCCTTCAACCGCGCCGAAGGGATCGCTGATGCCGGCAGGGCTGCGGCTGAGCACTCTCAGGGTAGAGAGAATGCAGTGGGGCAGGGCATTCAGATCGTACCCACCCTCCAGAGTGCAGATCAGCCGGCCTCCGCATAGCGACTCGGCAAAGGAGAGGAGATCTTCCACCAGTGCTGCGTATCCGTCGACGCTCAGGCGATGGGCGCTGAGCGGGTCCATCCAGTGGCCGTCGAAACCGGCGGACAGGAAGATTGCGTCCGGTCGGAAGTCGCGGGCGAGGGGGTGGACGAGCTGGCGGAGGGCTGCGAGGTAGCCGGCATCACCGACGCCGGCAGGGAAGGGTATGTTGACGTTGAAGCGTTCGCCGGGGCCTTGTCCGACTTCGTCGATGCTGCCGCTGAAGGGGTAGTGCGGAAACTGGTGGATGCTGATGAAGAGGACGGAGGGGTCGTCGTAGAACATTTCCTCGGTGCCGTTGCCGTGATGCACGTCGAAGTCGACGATGAGGAGACGTTCTGCGCCGTGGTTTTTCTGCGCATGGCGGGCAGCGACGGCTATGTTTCCGAAGAGGCAGAAGCCCTTTGCGTTGTTGGGCCGAGCGTGGTGGCCCGGCGGCCGGACCATGGCAAAGCCGTTTTCGGCAGCGCCGCTCATCACTGCGTCGGTCAGTTGGAGGAGGCCGCCCACAGCCCGCAGGGACGCTTCCCAGCTGTCATGGAGGACATACGTGTCCGGGTCGAGCCAGAGTGCCGTTTGATCCCAACTCTGCAATCTGCTACTTCCGCCGGCGGGCCCTTCGATGCCGCGGCAGATTTGCTGCAGTTGTTCGACGTAGGCGGCGTCGTGGACGGCCAGGATTGGGTCGAGATGGGCAGGTGCTTTGGGCAGGCTCGTCAGGGAGTCGAGGATGCCGTCGGCTTCCAACAGCGCCCAGGTACTCTGCATGCGTTCCCGGCACTCGGGATGGCCGGGGAAGCTGTGGTTGCGTTCGAAAGGGTCGTAGACAAATGCTGTGGTCATGTGGATTGGCTGTGCTGGTTGAGGAAAACTGTCGATGCCCGGTGCATTCTCGCCTCGCCTCGGGTTCCCCAAGCAGAGGTTTGATCGAAATGCCTGTCTGACTACGCTTCGGAAAGGAAAGTGGGGACAAACAGGTCGGTGCCCAGGCGGAAACGCAAGTTAAAGCTATGTTCATCGGAGCCGAACGGCTGGACCTGATTCTGAACGATGACCGGGCCGTCGAAGGCGACCGGGCGGGTCGTGTGCAGGGTATCACCATCCCATAGCAGACTGACCGTGTCCTCCTCCCCCTGCGCCCGGTAGGGGAGTTGGATGAGTGCCCACCAGTCCCAGTGGGAGGGCCATTGCCTGTGTATTGTCATCTCGCCGTTTGCTGTGGTGATGCCGAGCAGATTCCAGATTGATGTCGCGTTGGGGGCGGGCTGGTCTAAGAGTGAGGCGTCCTCGGAGTTGCCGAGCCGCGTTGCCGCGCCGGCCCAAATGGCGGCGTCGTCGGTCTGATTCAGCTGACGGGCCAGGGAGGCAGCTGCGGTCAGGGCGCGGCGGGCGGCGTCGGACGCGGTTGGGGACGAGGATGTACGACAATAGGCCGCCAGTTCATTGGCCGCGGTGGTCAGGGCTTGCTGGTGTGTCGACAGCCATTCGTGGTCGGGGAGGCGCTGCAGGTGCGTGTGCAGGGCACCCAGGTAGGCAGCGGCCGCGAAAGGAATGTCGTCATCGGGGACATCCACGGGCCCGCGCGGGAGGACGGGGAGGCGGCGGGGAAGCGCGCCGCCGGTGCGTTCGGCGACGCGGCGCAGGGTGTCGAGCATGTTGCGGCTGTGTGCCGGGGCGAAAGTGTCGAACAGGTCGATGAGTCCTGGAACAGATTCGATGGCGCGGTTGGCGGGGGCGAAGCCGGAGCGGAAACGGGCCAGTTTCTGGACGGCGCCGATTTTGGCCTGTTGTACGGCGTGGGTGGTTGCGGCGTCGGGGGACCAGAGCCGTCCGCGGTGCGTGATGTCGTGCCAGCTGCCGCGGCTGCGTTTGAAGGCGCGTGAGATGTCGCGCTGGACGAGGAAGCCGTTCCAGGCTACCTGCTCGCCTACGTCACTGAGCGCCAGGATCAGGGGGAGGTCGACCTGGCCGGCGACGAGGACGTGGTAGATCAGGTGGGCCTGGGAGGCGCTGGGAAAGTCGACCAGGTCGGGGCGCCCTTCGGCGGCGCCGAAGACGCGTGTGCTCTCGGCGTTGCGCTGGCCGTGGGCCCCCCTGGCTTCGCCGGGATCCTTTTGCACGACCAGGAGCCCGTCGACCATGCGCTGGTCCAGGGGTTCGCCCCAGTCGATCTCGACGCGAATCTGGATCAGGCGGTCGCCCTCGGCCTGGGCTTCCATCATCCAGAGAAGCGACCGGTCGTAATAGCTGTCGAGGGGCGCGAAGATGCGTTTGCTGACGATTACGCCTTCGACACCGTAGATGGTTTCCTGGTAGCCGGGGTATAGCTGGACCGCGAGGGGAAGGACATCGTCCAGCTGTTCGCTGCTGATGCCGCTGCTGGTGTAGATGGGCGCGTCGATGCGGATGCGGATAGAACGAGCGTAGGCGCGCCTGTGCCAGTGCCAGCGGAGATCGAAGAGATCGCTGTCCCTGTCGGCGACAAAGTAGAGCTCGCCGTTGGTGTGGGGAAACCTGACCTCGCCGTCGATGTCGTCGTACTCTTCAAGTTGGGGCTGGTCGAGCGCGGGATCTGTCATCCGGTCCTTGTCTTCCTTGCCTTAGTTAGTCTGATTGAAGACGGTCGCAATTTCTTTGGCGGCAGGGCGCGGACGTAGGCCCCCTGCAGGTCAGCCGGGAGGCGAACCGTCTTCAGCGCTGACACCGGCCATGAGGAGACCGATTTTCTCGCGGGTCGCCTGGCTGCGCGGCAGAATGGCGCTGATTTGGCCGTGGAACATGACGGCGATGCGATCGGAAAGGGCCATGATTTCGTCCAGCTCGTAGCTCACCAGGAGGACGGCGACGCCCTCGTCCCGTTTGGCGACGATCTGGCTGTGTATGAATTCGATTGAGCCGACGTCGATGCCGCGCGTCGGCTGCGCGGCGACGAGAAGGCGGATGGGGCGGCCGAACTCGCGTGCGACGACCATCTTCTGCTGGTTGCCGCCGGAAAGATTTGCGCCAGAGGTCCTGACGGAGGGCGTGCGGACATCGAACTGCGCCACCAGTTCTTCGGCGTGCTGAGCGATGGCCTGTTCATTCATGATGAGGCCGGAGGAGAAGGGTCTCTTGTAGTAGGAGCTGAGCACCAGATTGTCGGCGACCGAGTAGGCGTCGACCATACCGTACATGTGGCGGTCTTCCGGCACGTGGCAGATGGCGCCTTCTTCGGTGATGCGGCGAGGGGGGGCATTGGTCATGTCGACATTGTTGATGCGTACTGATCCGGCGGTGGCTGGACGCAGGCCGGTGACGACTTCAACGAGTTCGGTCTGGCCGTTGCCCTGTACGCCGGCGACGCCGACGATCTCGCCGGCGCGCACGTCCAGCGAAACCCCGCGCAGGGCGGGCTCGCCGAGGTCGGAGTATGCTTCGATTTCTTGAATCTGCAACAGTACTTCACCTGCGCTGGCCGCCTCCTTTTCGACTTCCAGTGTCACTTTGCGTCCAACCATAAGGGCAGCGAGGTCCTCCTGCGAGACGGTGGCCGGGTCGGCTTCGCCCACCATTTCGCCTCGGCGCAGGACGGCGATGCGGTCGGCGATACGCAGTACTTCCTTGAGCTTATGGGTGATGAAGATGATCGATTTGCCCTGGCTGCGCAGCAGCTCCATGACTTCGAAGAGGCCCTCTATTTCCTGAGGCGTGAGAACCGATGTTGGCTCATCCAGGATCAGAATGTCGGCGTTTCGGTAGAGCGCCTTCAGGATTTCGACGCGCTGCTGAACGCCTACGGGCAGGTCTTCGATGACGGCATTCGGGTCCACGGGCATGTTGTAACGCTCAGACAGCTCGTTAATCTGCGCGGAGACGCTTTCGCGGTCCAGTAGGCCGCGGTCGACGCTTTCGCTGCCGAGCATGATGTTGTCGATGACGGTCATGACTGGCACGAGCTGGAAGTGCTGATGGACCATTCCGATTCCCAGGTCAATTGCGTCGCGGGGGGAGTGCAAATCGACTGGGCGGCCATCAACCAGAATCCGACCCTCGGTGGGCTGGTAGAGCCCGTAGATGATATTCATGAGGGTAGATTTGCCGGCGCCGTTTTCGCCGAGCAGTGCAAGGATTTCGCCCTCATGCAGTGCCAGGTCTATGTCTCTGTTGGCGACGACCCCGGGAAAGAGCTTGGTAATTCCGTTGACTGCGAGTTTTGGGGGGCCGGCATTTGCTTGCCGGGCCTGAGTCGATTGGGCCGCGGTCATGAGCTACCCTCCGTCTCGTAGACTTTGCCTTCGGCGGCAGGGGGCCGCACGCGGCCGACGAGGCCGGAGACGGCGACGATGGTTACGACGTAGGGCAGCATGGAGATGAACTGACGGGGGACCTGGGTGACGCCGGCGAGCAGCAGTTCGTTCTGGAGGGCCTGGGTGTAGCCGAAGAGGGTTGCTGCGCCGAGGGCGCCGATGGGGTTCCAGTTGCCGAAGATCATAGCGGCAAGGGAGATGAAGCCGCGGCCCGCGGTCATGCCTTCCTGGAACTGGCCGACTGCCTCGAGGACGAGGAAGGCTCCGGCAAGGCCGGCCAACATGCCTCCCAAGGAGGTGTTTACGTAACGGTAGCGGTTGACGTTGATGCCGACGGTGTCGGCGGCGCGGGGGTGTTCACCGACGGCGCGCGTGCGCAGGCCCCAGCGGGTATAGAAAAGACCGACATGCACGACTACGACCATGATGAGGGCGAGATAGGTGATGGGGGGATTGTCGAAGAGGACCGGTCCGAGCACTGGAATCTGGGCCAGTCCGGGTATCGGAATCGAGGAGAACTTGCCTTCGGCGATGGCGTCGCGGTTGTAGAGATAAGAGGAGGTACCGAGGGCGAGGATGATGATGACGGTACCTGAGATGATCTGGTCCATGCGAAACCGGATTGAGAAGAGGGCGTGGACGGCTCCCATGAGGCCGCCGACGGCCATGGCGACGGCGACGCTGAAGACGAGGCTGACGGCCAAGGGCCAGTGGTTGGTGCTGGTCTTGGCGACGAAGCCGGCGAAGGCGCCGGCGAGCATCATGCCTTCGATGCCGATGTTGATGATGCCGGACCTTTCGCAGAGGATCCCGCTGAGGGCCCCGAGAACGAGAGGCACTGTGGCGCGCAGGGTGAAGTTGAGGGCGCTGATGCCGAAGAGCACGCGCAGCCAGGTCTGCTCTTTGAGCGGGGTGAGATTCACCAGGATAGCCATGACGACGAGTGCGAGCGCCACGATCATGGTGTTGCCGTAGCGTCTGCGCAGGCTATGGAGTGCCGAAACGGGTGCGTTTCTGCTCACGTGCCACCCCAGCTTGTGCTGACCGCGGAACCCGCATCCTGATCGGTCTGCTGGCGGAGGCGGAAGAGCATGCGGATGATAAGAGGGGCGGCGACGAAGGCGAGTACGAGCGCCTGAATGATCTGGATGATGTCGGCGGGGACCCCTGACACGAACTGCATTGTGGCTGCGCCGCCGTCGAGGGCGCCGAACATGAAGGCGGCCAGGAGTACGCCGATGGGATGGGTCTGGCCGAGTAGCGCGACGGTAATGCCGTCGAAGCCGACTGCGCCGCCGAATTCGGGGGCGAACTTGTGGTTGAGGCCGAGGGTTTCGATTGCGCCTGCGAGTCCGGCGAGTCCACCGGCAAGGGCCATCGTGAGGATAATAGTGAAGTTGACGCGAATGCCGGCGTAACGGGCGGCGCGCATGTTGTGGCCGACGGTGCGCATTTCGAAGCCGAGGGGGGTCTTGAAGATCAGCCACCAGACGAGTATTGCGGCGGCCAAGGCGAGAAAGATTCCGTAGTGGACGCGGTAGGGAGGGCCGAAGAGCCATGGAATCTGAGCCGAGAGCAGTACGTCGGGCGTTTCGGAGATGGCGCCGGCGGTGCGATCCCAGAGGGGACCGGGGGTCTGGCCCTGTGTGCCGCCGGCGTAGACGGTCCAGCCGCCGAAGAGGGAGGCGACGTAGTTGAGCATGATGGTGACGAGTACTTCGTGGGCCCCGGTATAGACTTTGAGGATGCCTGGGATGGCGCCCCAGAGCAGGCCGCCGACGATGCCGGCGATGAGAGCGAGGGGCAGGTGGATGAAGATGGGCAGGCCTTCGAAGTTGATGCCGACGGCGACGGCGAAGACGGAGCCCATCACGAACTGGCCGGAGGCACCGATGTTGAACAGGCTGACCTTAAAGGCGAGAGCAACGGAGAGTCCCGTCAAGACGAAGGGGACGGTTTTGCGAATGGTCCGCGCCCAACCTTTGCCGTCGCCGAATGCGCCCTGGAACAGGCCGCTGTATGCGGCCATGGGGTCGTCGCCGGAGAGGAGCATGACAACGGCACCGGCGAGCAGGGCTGACAGGAGGGCGAGCGAAGGGATGAGGAGCGCGCGCAGGATTCTTCTAATGCCGGATGCTGAGGTGGCGGTCGCCAAGACGGGCCTCCGTCTGAAGGCGTACTATGCGGCCAAGGGATACCGGTTTTTTCGGACTGACTGCGGCGGCGGGAAAACAGGTCCGGGGAGGGTAGTGGTATCACCGCCAACAGTCTAACATGTGAAGCGGGAGGCCCCGCTACAGAGGCATCCCGCTTCTGATGGATCCTCGCCGGTTTCGCCGCGGGTGCGCTTGACGAGGATCCAGATTACCGGTTCACAAGCCGGTGGAATCAGTTGCCGTATCCGGTGTCGATTGAGCCATCGATCAGGCCGGCTTTCGTGGCTTCGAGCAGGTCCTTCAACTCCTGCGGGATCATGTCGTCAAAGTCGTGGAATGGAGCCAGGTCGGCGTCACCGAAGTAGTTCCCTCCGGGGAATTCGCCTTGGCTGGCCATGGTGACCAGTTCGACAACGCCCGGCGTGATCAGCTTCATGGCGCTGGAGACGAGGCAAGGCTGGGCGGCGGGCACGGTATTCCACTGGTCGGTGTCGACACCGATGCAGAAGACGGTCTCGCCGGCACCGTCAGCGGTGGCGATCTCCTGTAGTGCGCCGTTGCCGGTGATACCGCCGGCGCCGAAGATCACGTCGGCGCCCTGGTCCAAAGCCTGTTTGGCGGTGGCGGCGCCCCATTCGGGATCGACAAATGCCTGGGAGATTTCACCTGGGTGGTAGGTGGAGATGACGTTGATGTCGGGGTTTACCGACTGGGCACCGGCGACGTAGCCTTCGTTGAAGGCGACAACGGGCGGAACGAGGTCGGTCCCGAGGACGGCGGCGATGGTACCGGTTTGCGACAAGCTGCCGGCGAGGACGCCGGCCAGGTAACCGGAGTGGTCCTCATTGAAGATCAGGCCAGCCAGATTGGGTATGACCTCACCCTGGAACTGGTCAACCCCGATGAAGAACACATCGGGATTTTCCTGGGCTGCGGTGGTCGTGGCGTCGCCAAGCGCAAACCCGACGCTGACGATAACATTGTAGTCGGCGTCGATAAACTGCTGCATATTGTCGGCGTAGTCTTTTGCGTCCTGCGTTTCGATGTACTTGATGTCATCTTCGGCCAAGCCGAGGGCTTCGGCGGCTGCGACTACGCCTTCCCAAGCGGACTGGTTGAAGCTGCGGTCGTTGACGCGGCCGACGTCGGTGACGAGACCGACTTTAAAGTCACCTGCCATACCGTTGCCGGCGTCAGAACCTGAGTCGGCGGCGGGTACTGCCGCTGGGCAGGCAGCGAGCAGAAGGGCAATCGCTGTCAAAATAACGAGAAGGTTAAGTGTGCGGGGTGCTTTCATTCGGATTCTCCTTTTATCACGTGAGAGATATATCACTAAAGTGCCCGGGCCGACAGGATGTGAACTGCCATGTACGGCAGGTCGACCCAATTGTCTATTCAAAACATAGTGCTCTGTATCTCGGAGGCACCGACACGGGAGGTCAAATACTGCGGTGCAACTTCAAGCAACTTTGGCACATTATATGCTGATCGCAGTGGGTTAGCAAGGAATAGGAAACAGGCGAGAGTATCCCAAAATTGGGGTGGGAACAGTCTGGGAATTCATGCCAGCGGTGGCTAGGATAGTTTACCGTATTTTGCGATACGCAGTGCGTGTGCCTGGCCTTTGGAGGAGTACGTCAGTCGGGCGTGCGAGGGCAGGCATATGGCTGCCGCTACGGGGATCTGATGGGACTGGCGGGACGCGGTCGGGCCAGACACCTTCGATTAGGCACCTGTTACGAACATCGACACCCGGTCGGGTAGGCAGTAGGGGGGGCGTTGCGGGGGCGGAGCCCCCGCACAAGGGAGGGCCGACTAGGCCCGACCGCCCAGAACTGCAGTGGTCAGTGGTTAGTGGTCAGTGGTCAGAGGAGGGGTTTTGCTTACAATAGGGTTGTAGGCGGACTGGACCGTGCTCCGTTGCTACCCAAGGTATAGGAGAGTTCGCCCCATTTTGGTAGGCGGCCGCGGCGGAAAGCGACCCGAAAGATGGGCGTGCTTGTGATATACTGGGAGACTGACTCGGTGGGAGATTATGGGAGGGAGGATCAACTGAACAGCAACGAACTGGCGCGGAAGATCGTCGAAATTATTGAGGAAAAGCAGGCGGCGGACATCGTGCTACTTGACGTAAGCGACCAGACCAGCATTGCTACATATTTTGTGCTGGGCAGTGTGGACAATGAACGACAGGCAAATGCGATTCGGGATGATCTTTGGGAGCAACTGCAGGTTGAACAGAAGACGCGGCCTTTGAACGTCCACGACCTGCGGCAAGAAGGAGGAGGGTGGCTGCTTGCCGACTATGGCGATGTTATTTTACATCTGTTTACGGAGGAGACGCGGCGCCGCTACGACCTGGAAGGGCTCTGGCGCGACGCGCACGTCGTGATGAAGATTCTATAGCTGGAGCAGATTTGGGAACGGGCAAGGCCGGATGCGCCATGGTGTCAGGGGCTGGCGGGGTTCAGGCGGCTACGTTGGACTTGTAGAGTGCGACGGCGTCCTCGGTATCCATGTGTTCGGTGGCGTCGAACAGATCGGTGGCCTGGCCCTCACGGGTTTCGACGTCAGGATTTTCTGTTGCCCGATAGGCGTCATCCTTTGCGATGCCTGCGGCCAGCATGGTTTTGACGATCCGAGGAGGTGTTGAGGCGATATCGGCGCCGACCAGGGTACCGAAGAAGTTGGCGATTTCGAACATGGCCTCGAAGGGTCCGGCAGAGAGATGGACGCCGTTGTTTGCGATGGTCACTTCGTCGAATCCGTAGCGGGCAGGAGTGGCGTGAAGCTGGCCGCGAATGGAGCCGGGTACGGCGCGTTCGGGGAAGGTATCGCCGATCATCTGGTCGCGCAGATTGGCCCATCCTGTGTCGGAATGGAGGAGCATGAGAGCGATGCGATGGGCAGGCTCGGTGAAGTGGGCCAGCTGGGCGGGGTGGAAGCCGTTGACGAGGATGAATTTTTCGCCGGTCTCTTCATAGGCCTGAACGTAGAACCCCGAACGAACTTTGTGTGCTTTCTTTGTGAACCAGAGGTCGTCCAAAGTGGCCGGCGTGAAAGCGGGATGGGCGTTCAGGAATTCGTGGCCGCCGAACAGAGGGTACTCGGGAGGGGGGACGGCAAGGGCGTCGTAGACAGTTTGCCTGTCGGTGGCGTCGAGGCCGGTTGAGGCGGTCTTGGAGAGGACGTTGATGGCGCCGTAGTGGCGGTCCATGCTCTCTTTCTGTTCGAGGGCCGGGCCGCCGACCAGAACCGTGCCTTCTACGGAGGCGTCGAACTCGGCGAGCTTGGCCCAGATCAGGTCGATGGCGTTGCCGAGGCAGGTCGGGTCCTCTATTGCCAGGATCTCCGGTTTAATGAACATAAGCAGCTCGTTCTGCCGCTGCGTCTTCCCGATGGCAGGGGGCTGAATGACTGCAATTTCTTCATCGCTCTGCAGTGAATCAAGCAGCGCTTGTTTCAGGTCGTGCTGACTTTGCACACACCGCTCCTTTGGTGCGCCGGGAAAGCCGGAAGAAAGGTCTGGCTGCGATTGTGACGGACTCGCTTCCGGACTGATTAACGGTGGCGGTCCCAGCCGTGCCGCCTTCGCAGCATAGTACTGCAGACCCCATGTATTGACAAAAAAAGACTATTGAGGGGACGAGTTCGCCGGGGCCGGAACGCGGCGCGCGACCAGGCTGGTCAGAATTCTCCTCTGGCGGCGTTCAGCAGGGCGGCGTCCTGGGGTGAGACGGAGATGTCGGTTGGGACGGCGAAAGCATTTTTGTAGGCAAAGCGTGTGATGGCGTACTCGCCGTCGGGGTCCATGGCTTCGAGGGGGGCACGGGCCAGCGCCTTGTCGTCTTCATCGCCGATGTGGGCGGACACAACCCAGCCGAGGAGCAGGTTGCCGTTGAGTGAGACCAGGAGACGGGCCAGATGGAGGGCCTCTTCTGTGCGGCCATCGTGCCAAGCGGCTTCAAGCAGGCCGCTCTGATAGTCGAGGCGCCCGGGCTCCTCGTCTGTCAGTTCGGCGTAGACGCGGATGGCCCTGCCCCAACGGCCGCCCATCCGGTAGAGGGTTGCCAGTGCGGGTCGGGTGAGCATGAGAGGGCGCTTTTGGCGCAGAAGTGTGCGGGACAGCCCCTGGCGGATTGGGCGGTTGTAGGGCGCGTTTTCGAGTGCCAGAGTCCAGAAGCGTTGGGCCTTTGTCAGGTTGCCGGAGGCTTCGGCGTCGCGGGCGAGTACGGCCCAGGCGAGTTCGCTGCCGGGGTCGGCGCTCAGCAGGCGCAGGGCCCAGTCCTTGCCTTCGTGCCAGCAGCGCAACAGCCAGATGACCTGAAGAAAGCGGAAATAGGTGGGCAGGTGGCGGGGCAGGCTTTTGAGGATAACGCGAATCAGCGGAACGGCTTCTTCGGGGCGGTTGGCGGCGAGGCGGCGGTCGATGACCTCGTTCCAGTGGGAGAGTTGCGTGCCAATTGTAGGGGAACGGCCAAAACGGGTTGGAGTCATGCGAGCCGATGCGCCCGCTCTTTTTGCAGGAGTTCGATCATGACGCCGTGTGCGGCCTGGGGATGGAGGAATGCAACGAGGCCATGGACGCCCTGACGGGGGGTTTCGTCGATCAGTCGGACACCTCGGGCGCGGAGCTCCTCCAGAGTTTGCGTTATGTCGGGGACTGCGAAGCAGACGTGATGGCTGCCTTCGCCGCGACGTGCCATGAAGCGGGCGGTGCCGCTCTCTTCATCTGTGGGGGAGAGGAGTTCGATGGTGGTGCGGCCGGCATCAAGGAATGCGATTTCGACGCCGTGGTCGGGCGCGTGGAGGCGTTCGAGGAGGCGGAAGCCGAGGATGCCGCAGTAGGTGGCGAGGGCGTCGTCGAGGTCATGGACGACGATGCCGACGTGGTCGATTTGGGCGTTGGAGAGTTGCACGGTTTTCCCTTCCGATTGACCCTGCGCAATTTTCTGTGTCGGCCGGAAGCTATTGGTCCGCCCGTCACTCGGCACATCAGCCGTTAATATTTGGGAAGGTCATTCAACAAGAACAGAATGACGGTAGGCCTCTCAGAGTTCTTTATCGCCTGATTGTTGCGAAAGACAAAACCAATTGATCCGCGAAGTCACGCGAAAGGCCGCGAAAGACACAACTGGCGTAGCGGTCCTTCTGTGCTCAGGTGCGCGACTGGTCGGGGAACAGCAAGCTGCTCTCCTAATTCACACTTCTGTCATTCGTCATTGAGCCCAAGTCACTCCAGGAGACCGGTGAAATTGAATTCTATCCAGACCATTCAATATTTTGCAACTGAAAGGGAGATCAGCTACTTCGAACGGTCAGGCTGGTACCAGTTCAAGATAGACTTCAGAATCTCTTGGCGTCGATGCAGTGATGGTGGTGCTCTAACCGACTACTCGTCCTGATAGAGTCTCCAGCCGGGCAGATCGAAGTCATTCCCCGATATGGCATTCAGGGTCAGTTTCAGGAATTTGCCTTCAGCGCGTACGGCGACTGTGCCGTCGGGTAGAAGGATTTCGCCGCTGCCGGTGAACATGCGGCGATTCTGGGTGAGGACACGGCCGCGGGCGCTGACTTCAGTTTCGAGCGGGACGGGATGCAGGAAGCGTGTAGACAGCTCGGCGGTTATGCCCCATCGCTCTACGTCTACTCCGGCGCCGTAGTTGACGGCACGGGCGATGGTCTCGTCGAGGATGCCGGTGAGGACACCGCCGTGCACTCGCCCCGGGTAGCCCTGGTGGCAGTGCCGGCCGGAGAAGCGGGCGAGGAGTTCGGGAGCGCCGGCGACGGAGACTGTCTCGTAGAAGCGCACTTTCACGCCGGCTACGTTATCCATGCCACAGACAAAGCAGAAGGCGCTGTTGGGTTGCTTCTGCATCAGACCCAACTTGACGGCTGAAATTCGCCGAATTCGGCGCGGAGGGCGTCACAGATTTCGCCAATGGTGAGGTCGCTCTCGACTCCTTCGACGAAGAGCGGCATCAATGGCGCGCCGTCAGTGCGGGTGGCTTGCTGGATGCGCTGGAGCACCTCGGATGCCCTGTGCGTATCGCGGCGGGCGCGGAGAGCGGCGAGGGCAGCGATCTGCTCATTCTGCACGACTTCGTCGACGTGCAAGGTATCCTCGGGGAGGGATGCGCCGCCCTGGTGGCGGTTGACGCCGACGACAATCTGGTCCCCGCTTTCGATGGCGCGAAGAGAGGCGTAGGCGGACTCCTGAATTTCGCGCTGAATGAAACCGTCGGCGACGGCCTGCATGGCGCCGCCCAATTCATCGATGCGTTCGATGTAGGCGCGGGCCTGGCGTTCGATTTCGTCGGTCAGCCATTCGATATAGTAGCTGCCGCCGAGCGGGTCGACGACGTCGCCGACGCCGCTCTCGCCGGCGAGTATCTGTTGCGTACGCAGTGCGATTTCGACGGCTTTCTCAGTGGGTAGTGCGAGCGCCTCGTCCTTTGAATTGGTGTGCAGGCTCTGGGTTCCGCCCAGTATAGCGGCCAAGGCTTGAACGGTAACGCGAACTATGTTGTTATCGGGCTGTTGCGTTGTCAGGGTACTGCCGCCGGTCTGGGTGTGGAAGCGAAGGCGCCAGCTCTTGGGGTCGGCGGCGTTGAACCGTTCTCGCATCAGTTTGGCCCACAGGCGGCGGGCAGCGCGGAACTTGGCCACTTCCTCGAGGAAGTCGTTGTGGGCGTTGAAGAAGAAGCTGATCTGGGAGGCAATGAGGTCCACGTCAAGGCCGACGTTTATGGCCTGTTGCACGTATTCGACGGCGTTGGCGAGTGTGAAGGCCACTTCCTGGACGGCGCTACTGCCGGCTTCGCGGATGTGGTAGCCGCTTACCGATATTGTGTTCCATCTGGGCACGTGCCGGGCGCAGTAGAGAAACAGGTCGGTCATCAGGCGCATGGACGGGGCGGGCGGGAAGATGTAGGTGCCGCGGGCGATGTATTCCTTGAGAATGTCGTTCTGGACGGTTCCCCGCAGTTTAACGAGAGGCACACCTTGTTCCTTGGCGACGGCGACGACCATGGCCAATAGGATGGCAGCCGGGGCGTTGATGGTCATGCTGACGCTGACTTCGTCGAGGGGAATGCCTTTGAGAAGCGTGCGCATGTCCTGCAGGGAGCTGATGGAGACGCCGACTTTGCCCACTTCGCCTTGGGCGAGAGGGTGGTCGGCGTCGTAGCCGATTTGGGTAGGCAGGTCGAAGGCGACGGAGAGGCCGGTCTGTCCCTGTTCGATGAGAAAGTGGTACCGCTTGTTGCTCTCCTCTGCGGAGCCGAAGCCTGCGTACTGGCGCATGGTCCAGAGGCGGCCGCGGTACATGTTAGGCTGCACGCCGCGGGTGAAGGGGTATTCGCCGGGGAAGCCGAGCTTTTGCAGGTATTCTGCGGCGTTGCCGTCGATGGAAGCCTCGACGGAAGGTGTGTAGAGGGGCTGGATGACGATGGAGGGGCTGCTGGTCGTGAACTGCTGTTTGCGTTCGGGGAAGCGGCTCACGACGGGGGCGAGGGTGTTTTCCTGCCAGGCTCTTTTGAGGGCAGTCAGTTTGCTGGAGTTGGGATGCGGCTGTGGGCCGCGGGCATTTGGTCTGCCACCCGGTTCATCCATCACGGTACACTCAGTCGAGGTGCGGCGAGTCCTGAACGGATTACATTTCCAGCCGTCCGGCCAGGGCGTTGCTCAGGGTCATTTCATCGGCATATTCGAGATCGCCGCCGGTTGGCAGGCCGCGGGCCAGACGGGTGACGCGGACACCCAGGGGCTTGACGAGGCGGGCGATGTACATCGCGGTGGCTTCTCCTTCAAGGTTTGGGTTGGTCGCCACCAGCAGCTCGCCTGTTTCACTGTTTTCTGTTTGTTCCCCGGGATGGCCGGGCTGCAGCCGTATGAGCAGTTCGCGAAGCTTGAGGTCGTCAGGCCCGATTCCCTCGACGGGTGAGATTGCACCATGAAGGACGTGGTAGAGTCCCTGGTATGATCCGGTGCGCTCAATGGCCTGGACGTCGAGCGGTTCTTCGACCACGCAGATGATCGACCGGTCGCGTTGTACGTTGTCGCAGATTGCGCAGGGGTCTTTGTCGGCGATGTTGTGGCAGAGGCCGCAGAACAAGGTACCTGCCTTGAGTTCCTGCAGGGCAGTTGCCAGGGTGAGGGCGATCTCCTCGTCGCTGCGCAAAAGGAAGTAGGCAAGACGAGAGGCGGATTTAGGGCCGATGCCCGGCAGACGGCTGAAGGCGTCAATGAGGTTGGAAACTGGTTGTGCCAGCGGCGCCATTGCGCGATCTCGGGATGCTATAGGTTCAGAATCCAAGGCCAGGGATGTTAAGGCCGTCGGCGAATCCACCCATGCGTTCTTCGGTGAGGGATTTCACCTTTTCCGAGGCGTCGCCTATGGCTGCCAGAAGGAGGTCTTCCAGCATTTCCACGTCGTCGGGGTCGACCACTTCGGGTTTGACGCGCACGGCCTGAACGGCCTGGTGGCCGTCCATATCCACTTCGACCATGCCACCGCCGGCGCTGCCGGTCACTATCTCTTCGGCCAGTTCTTCCTGTGCCTTTTCCATGTCACCCTGCATCTTGCGCACGCGGGCGGCGAGGTCTCCGCCCATGCCACCGCCGAGTGAACCGCCGGCAGGCATGCCAGGGGCGCCGCCTCCGAATGGATTGTTGCCACTTCTTGTTCTGCGATTTCTCTTCTTTTTCGCCATTTATTGTCTCCCGGTGCAAGTGGTACGTTTCTGCTTCAGTGTCGGTCGGCTCCGCGACGGCTTTCGTTGACCTGGGCGCCCAATTCGGACACGGCGTACTCCAGCAAGGGATCCGGCCCATTGGTAGGGTTCTCCTCGACAGCCTGCCCTGTGTTGGAAGGGATCGAGGCTTTTTCGCCGCTCTGGCAGATGACTGTTACCTGTTGGCCGAGTATCTCGGTCAGGATAGCAGCGATGGCGTCCCTGGTGTTGGGCTCGGAGATTACGCCCTGGGTAAAGGAGTTGCTTCCAAAGGCGATTGCCACGGAATCTCCGCCGATGGCGAGATCGCGTATGGAGCGCAGCGAGGCCTGTTGCTTGGGGCCGCACCGTTCGCGGACGGTGTTCATGAACTCGTCCCAGCGGTTTCGCAGGCGCTGCATAGCCTCGGCATCCAGTGGCGCCGCGGTCGGCTGTTCGGCGACCGGACTCCGGTCGGGGCGCGCAGCGGGCGGCGTGGTGCCTTTGGCCGGTGACGGGGGTGTTACCGGCTGCGCAACTGTCCGGGCCGGCGCCGCCGTAACCGGCTGCGGTTGAACGCCTTCGATGAGTTCGACGAGGGCCAACTCCAGGGGAAGCTGGGGCTGGAATCCTCCTTTGAGGTCCGTCATCGCCTGGCTGAACCGTTTGATGGCCCAGAGCGTCTCGGCGTTGCCTATCTTTTTTGCCTGTTCCTGCATTGTTTGGACGGTGTCGGGAGCGCAGTCGTCGAGCAGGTCGCCGTCGCCGACCATTTGCACGAGCATTACGCCGCGCAGATGTTCAATCACCTGGGCAACGAATTCAGTGAGGCTTCCACCCTGGAGAAGCAGGTGGTGGATCAGAGCCAAGCCTGCGGATACATCTTTGGCCGCTAAGGCATCCACAAGTGCGGATACCGTTTCACTGGCGGCGCTGCCCAACACCTGTTGCACTTGTTCCAGGGAGATTGCCTGATTGTCGTCCGTGGCCGAGGCCGCGCCGTAGCTGGTCATCTGATCGAGGAGACTTACGGCGTCGCGCATACAGCCCTGTGCGCTGCGAGCAATGGCGAAGACCGCGCCTTCGTGGACTTCGAAACCCTCTTCGGCCGCGATGTGCGTCAGGTGGGCTGCGATTTCGGCAACGGGGATGCGGCGAAAGTCGAAGCGCTGGCAGCGGCTGAGAACGGTAGCGGGAATGCGATGGGGTTCGGTCGTCGCCAGTACGAAACGTGCATAGGGGGGTGGCTCTTCCAGTGTCTTCAGCAGAGCGTTAAATGCGCTGGTGCTGAGCATGTGTACTTCGTCGATGATGTAGATTTTGTAGCGGGACTCGCTGGGCTGGAAGCCGACTTTTTCGCGGAGTTCTCTAACGTCGTCGACACTGTTGTTGCTGGCAGCGTCGATTTCGATGAGGTCCAACATGCGACCTTCGTTGATGGCGGTACAGTGGTCGCAGCGGTTACAGGGCTGGTTCTCCCGGTCGGTGCAGTTCAGTGCTTTGGCAAGGATTCTGGCGGTGGAGGTCTTGCCGGTGCCGCGGGGTCCGGCGAACAGGTAGGCGTGGGCGACCCGCCCGTCGCGCAGCGCGTTGAGGAGGGTGGTCGTCACGTGTTCCTGGCCTACGACCTCGTCAAAGGTCTGGCTACGCCATTTGCGGTACAGCGCCTGTGCCATGTGCCTCGCTCCAATTGGACGACAGATCCGGGGAAGTCACGCGTCCATACACGGCCCGTTCGGACCACACAGTTCAGTCTACCACCGGGCAGGGGGGGAGGCAAACGGATGGGTGATTTCGGGTGCGACCCAGATTTGGGGTGGGAACAGTCTGGCGGGGAATCAGTGCCAGCGGTGGCTGGGATAGTTTACAGTCGCTTGGCGAGACGTAGTGCGTGTGCCTGGCTTGGCCGTACGGTGGAGTTCATCAGTCCTGAGTGAGAGGGCTGGCACAAGGCGGGCACGTACGGGGCTCTGATGGGACTGGCGGGACGTGGTCTGGCTGGACACCTTCGATTAGGCACCTGTTACGAACATCGACACCCGGTCGACCAGGCATGTTGTAGGAGAGGGGGCGTTGCGGGGGCGGAGCCCCCGCACAAGGGAGGGCCGAATAGGCCCGACCGCCCAGAATTGCAGTGGTCAGGGGTCAGCGACAGGGCAGTTTGCCGGAGATGAATGTAAGGACCTGAGCCTGGTTTGTCGTTGCCAACGTTTTGCGAAGACTTTCCACATTCTGGGATGCGTTGGCGATTTCCTGCGTGGTATACTTCATGCATGGGCAATAGAATCATTCACTCACTTCCTCAGAGAAGGGTCGTGGAGGAGGCGGTCGCAGGACTGGCCGATACAGATTCTGAAGCGGCAATGGCGCATGAAGTGGAGAGAATCGTGCGCGAATATGCCGCCGAACTGGTTCTGCTGGCGGTTCGTAAGCATCTGGGCACAGGAAGCAGCCAGATGCGAGGGGGATTGGGCCGACTGGCGGCGTTGGTGGGTGGGCCGGAGACGGCTGCGATGCTGCGCAAGGAGGCGGGCCGGCGAGACAATCCCACACAGACGCGGTTGAATGCGGCGATGATTCTGGAGAAGTTTCTTGGGATCGAGGTTTCGGCGGGTCTGATGGGCGATTTGAGAGACCCGAATCTGGTTGTGATGCAGAGCCTGCAGGATGCGGTGACGGAGGCGAGGTCCAACCGGCACGTGTTGCTGGAGTATGTGAGACAGATGAGGCAGGAGAATCAGGATATTGCCTATCTGGTCCTCGATTTAATCGGCCAACTGTCAGAGGCGGACCGACCTGAGCTGCTGCGGCTGATCGCGTACGATTCCCGGGGGGCCGTCGCGGAGGCTGCATTGGACAGTCTGGGCGCGCTGCGCGGGTCGGAAGTCGGGAGGCAGAGCGCGTGGGCTTTACACACGCTGCAATCGACCCTGAGGCCAGAACTGGCTCAGAAGGCAGCTCGAAACCTGCGCAAGCTGCGGATGGCGGGCGTTCGCTGGGAACCGGAGAAGACGGTGGACGACTGGTGGGCTCTGCTCTCGCCAAGCGATATGCAGGGCACGCAGCACCTGTGGTTCCTCAGTGACGGAGACGAGGATGGTTGCAGACTGGTCGGGCTGCGCGTTAACAGGGTGGCGGGCGTTCTCGGGGCATTTGGGGGCGAGGGCGTGGAACGCAGGCAACTTCCGGCGAGGCGGCAGGTAGGGGAGCGGCTGTCTATTTCGGTGTCGCCCGGAGAGCGGAGCATTTTCGTTGCCATTCCGTACAGCTATGCGCGTCATTGCCTGCAGGAGAGTCTGAAGGGCCAGTGGCAGGGCGCTGCGCGCCCCCTGCCGGAGGAGTTTACGCTATACTGTCCCTTTCTGTTTGAATGTGAGAGGGAACCAGTTTCCGATGCGTTATCTTCGTTGCTGGCATCGGGGCCGGCGTTGTGGGAAGAGAAGAGGGAAGAGCTGGCGAAGTTTTCGGCTGCGTTGCTGGACCATCCGGCTATGGCCGGCTGGGTTCTGCCGGTAGGAAATGCGGACGCCGACCCAGGAGAAATCAGGCGTCAGCTGGCGGCACGCAGAGGGGATAGAACCGGATTGCAGAGTCTAGCCGGCATGCCTTTGGAGGCTTTGGGCAAGCTAGCGGCTTCGATAGTTCCGGAAGAGATTCCGCAGGAATTGGGCGGGCAGTTGCGGCAGGCGTTACTGGCGCAGAGTGCGTGGCTGCATTTTGCGGGCGACCAGATATTTGCCCGCTACGCAGCGATGGTTGCTGAAAGCTTACTCAGCGAGCCGCTTCACGGCCATCCGCTACTTTTGCAGATGGTAGCGCTGGGATTCCTTCAACCATAGGGAGGGGGGAGAGCCCAGGGAAGCTTCAAGTGAAATTGACTGAGAATCTCGATGGATCCGGGTTTGGGCAGATTCGAGTCAGAGAGCCGCAGTCGTAAACATCATAAAGCGGGACACACTCTTTATACAGATTTTGCACAACACCGTAAAATGTGTTTTATATAAGGTGTAAATTCCTGTAAACTGGGAAGGGTGGGGTATAGTTCCTCTCCTGCCAAGTTACGACCTATACTGTGCAGGGAGAAGTGGGTTCGGCCCCGGCATGCATCTGGGTACAGAGGCAGATTTGGATGAGGAGGCAGAATCTCCGGGTTATTGTGCCTCATTTGCGGTGACCCCAGAGAGGAAAACAATCAACGGCAGCGTCAGGTATTCGCGAAAAGCAGGACGTGAGACTCCGTTGCGTAGTTGACTCTTAGCCTGCCTGGTGTGAACGGAACAGCAATGAAGCTGGCCACCACAATTTCATCGGGAACCACAGGCAAACTTACGACGCCGAAATGGGGTTGCTTGGTTTGCGACACCTTTTCCTCCCCTTTAGAAAGTAGCAAGGATTCTCCCTCGCCCCGGAAACCCCGGAAGACAAGACCGATTGCAGTCAGCGCTCAGACGGTGATCGGCGCGCGTAATTCCGCCTTTCTTGCTCAGGTGCACTGTCAGTCTTGCCGCGATTCTTTCCAAGAAGAAGCGGGGCGGATGATTTATTTCCTATGGAGAGTAGATGACCTGGTGTCTGTTGCCACATGTGGTGGATAGGGGCCGGCAACGGGAGAAATCCGGATGGGCAGAAGGGAACACGAAGGAGTTTCCAAAGCCTGGCCGAAGGTCGACGTGCGCATAGCGGCCACGGAGGTGACAGTCGAGGCGCTTTCTTACTTACTTGTTTGGCCTTGTAAAGCCGAAGACGGCGAGGAGGAAACCAGCTTTTCTTCAAGTGAGAGTAGGGGCAACCGTCAGGGCACCCACAAGGGGTGCCCCTACTGCCGAAAGAGGATTTTGCGATTCCCAGGAGTATCAGTTCTTTGTTTTCCTGAATATCAGCGATCTCAATTGACCAGAGTGCGTGCTGAAATTTTTGACGACTAGCCAATAAGTATTGGAGATAGCGTCGGGTAGACCCAGAGGGGAACCGTTGGTGACGGCTGTTGAAAGGGCTTTCATGAGCAAAATAGGTGATTTGCCCAGCACGTGTGTGTTCCGCGGGCAGGGAGATAGCAGCTGGAAATTGCATTCCACTGCTACCCGCCGACTGATAAATTATTATGGTGGTGACGAAAGTGTGACCGGAGAAGTCTACTTCTCCCCGATGCACCATGTTTACCATCGTTCCGTGCTGCTGAAGCCTGCCCGAATCTTAGGTTTCGGAATCGCAGACGGACACGAGGTTCCGGATCTACAGCTTCTCCTCAAACTTCAGCGATTTGGCGCTGCTACAGGATTCCTGGACTTTTCGCGAGATCCCTTGGTGGCACTGTGGTATGCTTGTGAGGATGTCGATCGTAATGGACGAGTGTTTGTCCTGAATCTGGACTTTACAACTGCTCTCCGTGGCGTACCTTTTGCAGAGGCAGTACATAGTACAGAAGAGGTTTTCAAGAGGTCGGGCACACCGGAAAAGAATGTATATATAGAGATGCCGATGCAGGAGCAAGAAGCCGAGGGAGGACTTCCAAATGGTACAATAAGCGTTCAGGCGTGGCCGATAATTCCAGAGGGCGCCGTAAGCAGTTTTGTCATCAAAGCTTCTGACAAACCACTGATACGACGGGAACTTGAGAGTTTTTTCGATTTCAAGAGACCATCCAATTTCTTCAATTTCCTGCAGTTTTCGGCTTTGAATAGCGAAAGGCTACCCTTGCCACACTTTGAAGATCCAGAATTCAGTCTGCTCTTGGGCAATCAGTGCTATCTACAGGGTGATTTTGCAAGCGCGATCGAACATTACGACAAAGGTATAGAGCTTGCTCCCGATGCTGATACTGCATACTTCTATTATGTTCGAGGGAATGCCAAGTCCGAAGCGGGGGATTTTAGGGGCGCCTGCGACGATTACGATGCAGCCCTTAGCTACTTGGAAACGCTCACCGGGGATCAGCCAGATAGCTCAAAGGAAGAGTTCAACAGACATCTAGCAAGACAGCTCTACTTCAATCGCGGCAACGTAAAGTCTGGCACAGACGACTTTGAAGGTGCGCTGGAGGACTTTGAAGAGGCGGTCAGCCTTAGCGTGCAAGTTGGTGAAAGGGATCCTTGTTGTTTTCTGAACAGGGGGAATGTCAATTTTTTGCTGCACAGGTTTGGCGAGGCAATTTGCGATTACGAAGAGGCCATAAGACTGGACGGCCTGATCGCCCATTTGAACAAAGGAAATGTTCTTGTTACATTGGGTCGATTTGATGAAGCACTACAGTCCTATGATGCGGCGATTCGCGAGGGAAACACGAGTTCCCTAGTCATATGCAATCGAAACAGTGTGGCGGCAATACTGAACAGGATAGGCGGAGACGGATACGTAGTGAACCCGCCGCGGTACAAAGAGGATTCGCGTCGCATGATTATAGAGGTTTCGCTAAGAGCCGACGCTAAGTACAGGTATACTGAGTTCTTCAATTTTCATGGGAATTACGGTAACAGCGGTAATTTTGGCAGTGCAGAGTTGCCTGGAGGCAAAGGTTTCAAGGGCAAAGCAGGATTTGTCGTCGTAGTAAAAGGAGAGGAATGGTAGTCGCGTTTCCGAATACGTTTCCCTGCGTCAATCGTTTATTGTTCTGCTCCATGTGGAACTTCAGCATCGATAACCGTTGATCAGAGATAGGGGCAAAGAGCCGCGGCCATGAAAACTCGTTCTGTCCACCAAGCACGTTGGACCGCGGCACGTACAGTTCGGTGAAGAGTACGCCACTTAGTAAACTGAGTTTGTATGCTTGATCAGGTAGCAACTTCTTACCGCAGAAACCACCTCATCGCAGACTCAAGAGCGGCAAATGACAGTACGACTCTTGTAGCAGAGGGTTAAGGAGCCAAAGCGCGTCTAGAAATGCGAAACGTACTTAAAGTTCGCCTGGCTATCTTGGTTGCGACGCTAGCAGTTGCGGCGGCATCCGTTCTGACGGTTCCGCCGCCGTTGATGGCGCAAGCCCCCGGGGGCGAGGATAGCGTTGCGTCTGAGGCCATTTCAGAGATCGATGTTGCAACAGAGGTTGAAATTCAGCGCCAGTTCAACGAACTACGGCGGGAGATTCTGGACGACCGGGCTGATTCGGTCGGATGGTGGCTGACCGGAATCGCTCTTCTACTCGCCTTGATGGTGTTGTTCTTGGGGTTTGCGGGGTACATTGCTCTAAGGAGATTGCGGGAGATTGAGGATGCGGTACGGGAGAACGTCATAGCGGCGCGCGGGCACGCAGAGGAAGCGGGCCGGCTTGCGGAAGAGATTCGGGGCCATGGCGGGAAAGCCGACGAGCCGCTACGCAGTATGGCAGGCGTTGAACTGCCATTTGCGCGAACCCAGATCGGCGAGGAACTCAGTCGAGTGCCTGGCAGGGCCGGGGCGTCTGCCATCGCGGAGGCCCGGCAGTTGGAAGAGGATGGCCGACTCGACGAGTCGATTGAGAGATGGAAACACATCGCCAGCGTTGCGGAAGGGAGCAATGACGAATTGGCTGCGCTGGCCTTTCGGTCCATAGGAGACCTGTCGGAACGGCTGAGCAGGAGCGCGAGGAGATGAGCGAACGGCAAGCGCGGGCGTATTTCCTGCCGAGCAGCGGGTTGAGCGAGGCAGGCATGTCCGGTTCTCGGGAGGCGATGGCAGCATACTCACAAGCGGTACGATTGAGACCGGATTACGCCGAGGCTTACAATAACCGGGGAAATGTAAAGAGCAACCTGGGCCAATATGAAGAGGCAGTGGCAGATTACGATCGAGCAGTTCATCTGCGACCGGATTTGTCCGAAGCCTACATCAATCGCGCCAATGCCAAGGCTGCGCTTCAGCTGTATCAAGATGCGATCGTGGACCTGGGTACGGCGATCAGGTTTGCCCCGGAGAATGTATTTGCATATTTGAATCGAGGGCAATTGCTTGCCAAGCTTGGCCAGTACGGGGATGCAATAGCTGATCTGGACGAGGCAGTCCGTATCGAGCCCGAATACGAGAGGGTCTATCTCGTGCGAGGGAGCGTCAGGTCCAGGCTTGGTCGGAGTCAGGAGGCAATCGCGGATTTCGACATGGCAATTGGGCTAAATCCGGACAATGTGGAGACTTTCAATAGCCGGGGACTGTTGCAAGTCGAGTTGGGGCGGTACGAGGCAGCCGTCGCCGACTATGCGCACGCGATACGGTTGCGACCAAAGTACGCGGCGGCGTACAACAATCGGGGGGTAGCGTTGGCTAAGCTGGGACGCCTCGGCGCGGCTGTGGGCGACTATGATGAGGCAGTCCGGCTGCTGCCCGAGAGCGCAGAGCCGTATTTCAATCGCGGGAATGCGAATGAGCGTCGCGGCGAGTATGAGGAGGCCATTGCCGATTACGACCAGGTGATCCTGAGACGGCCCAACGACGTAGAGGCCTATAGGAATCGGGCGGTAGTGAAGGCGGTGCTAGGACGGACAGAGGAGGCGAAGTCAGATTTTGACAGGGCGCTGGAGATTGCGGCGGGACGAATCTGAGCCTTCGGGGTCCTGAACGGGCCGCGGGATGGCGGCAATCGGACTCCCAAGTAGAACCGATCACTATCCGGACAGATGCGGCGTCGGGCGCGGACGGGGGCGGCGACAGAGTAGGTGAGCTAAATCGCGGGGGGCCTCGTGAGACAGGTCCACCTTTACATGAAACTCCCGAGGGCCTGGTATTTCGTCTCCGACCAGGTCCCGTGTTTTGTCCAGGCAGGGGGCGCGTTGCCCTCACAGTTCAGAAGATACCGAGCTCGTCTTTGGCGTCCTCGGACATCATGTCGGGATTCCAGAAGGGGGTCCAGACCAGGTGGACGTTGACTTCGCTGACGCTGGGGAAGGCGTTGTGGGCGGTGCGCTGGACGTCGCTGATGATCTGCGGCCCGACCGGGCAACCGGGGCTTGTCAGCGTCATGGTCACGTCGATGTTGTTCTCGTCGGTCACTTCGATATCGTAGACCAGGCCGAGGTCGACGATATTCATCATCAGTTCGGGATCCTTGACATGGGTCCTGATTTCGGCTCGAACCTCGTCGGGCGTGGGTAGTGTGTTATCGCTCATCGGGTCTTTCTCCTCAGAAGGGTCTTTCCACATAGATGTCGCCACCGTCAACCTGAACTTCGTAGGATGGGGTAGGCTCGAAAGCGGGCATGCTGAGCGCCTCTCCGGTGCGGATGTCGAAGCGGGCGCCGTGCCTGGGGCACTCGACCTGGCCGCCATTAAGGACTTGGCCTTCGACAAGGGGGCCGCCATCATGCGTACAGACATCCTCGATAGCGTAGTATTCGCCGTCCAGGTTGAATACGGCTATACGAATACCTTCCACTTCGACAAGGAGCCGTTCTCCCGGCGGGATGTCCTCAGTTGCGGCGACTCTAACAAAATCATCCATTTGTGCTTAGTTCCTCGGCGTTTGGTCTAGTCGGGCCACTCTGTCAGGCCGTAAAGACCTGCCTTGAGCGCTTTCAAGGGCAGGAGTGCGCATTTGAGGCGGACGGGCCCGATCTCGATTCCGAGCAGGTCGAGGACCTCCTCTTTGCCCCATTCTTTGAGTTCGGCAACGGGCATACCGATTATTTCTTCCATCATCATCGACGCGCTGGCCTGGCTGATAGCGCATCCCCGGCCTTCAAAGGCGGCATCGGCTACGACGTCGTCTGCAATCTTCAGGTGGACGGTTACCTCGTCGCCGCAGAAGGGGTTCAACTCGTGACGGAGGACATCGGCGTCCTCCAGCTTGCCCTTGTGCCGGGGGTGCTTGTAATGGTCAATGATGGCTTCTCGAAACAGGTCCATGTGCCCGTAGTATTGACCTATAGGAAAGGCAGAGGGCGGTAACTGCCCCTTGCCTTTTTTGTGATAGGCAGTTTCAGATTGCTGTAGGGACCAAACGGCAGAGACGCTGCTTCTACCTCTCGATGGGCAGGCCGACGGCATTGCCCCATTCGGTCCAGGAGCCGTCGTAGTTGCGGACGGTGTCGTAGCCGAGCAGATAGGTCAGAACAAACCAGGTGTGGCTGCTGCGTTCGCCGATGCGGCAGTAGGCCACGATGTTGTCGCTGCCGCTGAGCCCCTGCTCTTCCTCATAGATGGCGCGCAGGTCATCGGCGCTCTTGAATGTGCCGTCGTCATTGGCGGCGCGTGCCCAGGGTACGTTGCGGGCGCCGGCGATATGTCCGCCGCGAAGCGATCCTTCCTGGGGGTAGTCTGCCATGTGGAGCAGCTCGCCGCTGTATTCGGCCGGGCTGCGAACGTCAACGAGGGGCAGGCCGGCCTGCTGATGGTCCAGAACCTCGTCGCGCATGGCGCGGATTGCGCCGTCGTTGCGCGCAGGCGCGGCGTAGGAGGCGGCAGGATAGGAGGACGTGTCGGTCGTGAGCTCTCTGCCCTCGTCGACCCACTTCTGGCGGCCGCCGTCCATCACTTTGGCGTTGGTGTGTCCGAACAGTTGAAAAACCCAGAAGGCGTAGGTCGACCACCAGTTGCTTTTGTCACCGTAGAAGACGATTGTGGTGTCGTTGGAGATTCCCAGCTTCTCCATGAGGGCCTGGAACTGCTGCTGACCCACATAGTCGCGAACGACGGCGTCGTTCAGGTCATCCTGCCAGTCGATCTTCTGTGCGCCGGGGATGTGGCCCGTGTCATAGAGCAGGACGTCTTCGTTTGATTCGAGCAGGCGGATGTTGTCGTCGTTCAGATGAGCGGCGACCCACTCGGTGCTGACCAACACGTCGGGATTGGCGTAGCCTTTGTCTGCCATAGCACTCCTCCAAGATTGGATGTATGTGATTACCTACTAATCTTGCGACTGATTACCATTTCCAACTTGCGCATGACGGCTTCTACGGGAACGCGATCGAGCACGCCCTGGAGAAAGCCCTGCACTATCATTCTTTCGGCCTGGGGTCTGGTGAGGCCGCGGGCCATGAGGTAGAAAACGTACTCGTCCTCGACCTGAGCGGCGGTGGCTGCGTGTGTACAGCGGACGTCGTCGGCCTCGATTTCGAGCCCTGGAATGCTGTCGGCGCGGGCGCTTCTATCCAGGATGAGGTTTCCATTGCGTTGGAAGGCGTCGGTTTTCTGTGCCCCGGGCAGCACTTTGATTATACCCATATATACACTGCGGGCACGATGTTTGAGAGCGCCGTTGAAGAGCAGGTCGCTGTAGCAGTTGGCAACGCGGTGCAGTTGCAGGGTCTGATGGTCGATATGCTGGCGCCGGGTTGGGAAGTAGAGTCCCAGCAGCTCGCCGTGTCCCCCTTCTCCTCGCAGGTCCAGGTCGAGGAAAGCCTTTGTCAGACGGCTGCCCCAACTTACCTGGATCCAGCGCAGGTCGGCGTCCTTACCCAGTACTGCCCGCCCGGTGAGGAAGTTCCAGGCGGTATGCTGGAAGTCCTGCAGATTTATGTAGCGGACCTGGGCGTTGTCCATCAGGATAAGCTCCACGACGGAGGCCTGCAAGGCGTTTTCGGCGCCCATGAGGTCATCGACAAGGGTCACTTCGGCTCCTTCTTCGGCCACGAGAAGGGTGTGGTGATAACCGCCGACGCGTTCGCCCTGGAAGAGGACCGCATGCAGAGGAAGTTCAACCTTCGTGTTGCGGGGGACGAAGATGAAGGAGCCGGTATCCCACAGCGCGGCGTGCAGCGCTGCGAATTTGTTGGCATCAGGGGTCACAGCCTCGGTCATGAAGTGTTTTTGCACCAGTTCAGGGTGCTGCTGTACGGCCGTTTGCAGGTCCGTAAAGACGACGCCCTTCTCTTCCAGCTCTTCGATTTCCTCGCTGTACAGAACACCTCCGTCGCGATAGATCAGGCAGGCTGACGACTCCATCTCCTCAAGGGCGGTAAGGAGGACCGGCTCAAGGCCATCACGTTCAACTGTCCCGTCGGGGACGGCGAAGGGTGTAAAGTTGTCCAATTTGAAGCCGGTGAGGCGTGTGCGGCGCCAGGCTTCATCGGTGGGCTTGGGCCATGGCAGGCTTTCGAAAGTCTGCCATGCCCGCAAGCGCAAGTCCAGCATCCAGCTGGGTTCGTTCTTTGCAGCCGACGCCTGACGCACGGTTTCCTGCGAGAAGCCGGCGGTTGCGTCGACGATTTCCTGTGGTTCCTTTAGTAGTACAGTCACAATCATTTGCCTCGTTACGGGAAAACGGGAGGCAGTTCGCCTTTGGCTGCTTCCCGGTGCGCAATGCGCAGTTCGAGTCGCCTTTCGCCCCTGGTTGGGGCGGATGCCTGCGGCAGGCGAGCTATCCGATGCTGCCCTCCATCTGCAGTTGGATAAGCCGGTTCATTTCGACGGCGTATTCCATGGGCAGTTCTTTTACAAGGGGTTCGATGAAGCCACCTACGATCATGGCGGCGGCCTCGTCCTCGTCAATGCCGCGGCTCATCAGATAGAAGAGCTGTTCTTCTCCGATCTTGCTGACCGATGCTTCGTGGCCGATGCTGACATCGTCCTCGTCGATTTCGATGTAAGGATAGGTGTCTGAGCGGCTGTCGGCGTCCAGAAGGAGGGCATCGCAGACGACGTTGCTGCGGCTGTGTTGTGCGCCCTTGGCCACTTTAAGGAGGCCGCGATAGCTGGCGCGGCCGCCATCCTTGCTGATCGACTTGGAGACGATTTTGGAGCTGGTGTTGGGGGCGGCATGGACGACTTTACCGCCGGCGTCCTGGTGCTGTCCGTTGCCGGCGAAGGCGATGGACAGGATTTCGCCGTGGGCCTGGGGGCCCATCATGTAGACGGCGGGGTACTTCATTGTCACCTTGCTACCGAGATTGCCGTCAATCCACTCCATGGTGGCGTCTTCGTAGGCCATTGCGCGCTTGGTGACAAGGTTGTAGACGTCGGTGCTCCAGTTCTGGATGGTTGTGTAGCGGCAGCGTCCGCCCTTTTTGACGATAATCTCGACGACGGCGCTGTGGAGGCTGTCGCTTGAGTAGATGGGCGCGGTGCAACCTTCGACGTAGTGGACGCTGGCTCCCTCTTCGACAACGATCAGGGTGCGTTCGAACTGTCCCATGTTTTCGGCGTTGATGCGGAAGTAGGCCTGCAAAGGAATATCCACGTGTACGCCGGCAGGGACATAGACGAAGCTGCCGCCGCTCCAGACTGCGCTGTTAAGCGCGGCAAACTTGTTGTCTGCGGCCGGGATGACGGTGGCGAAGTACTCCTTGACGATATCTTCGTGTTCGCGGAGGCCGCTGTCCATGTCGAGGAAGACAACGCCGAGCTTTTCCCACTCTTCCTTCAGGCTGTGGTAGACGACTTCCGACTCGTACTGTGCGCCGACGCCAGCGAGGAATCTGCGTTCCGCTTCGGGGATGCCGAGGCGGTCGAAGGTACGTTTGATGTCCTCGGGCACGTCGTCCCAGCTCTTGCCCTGCTTTTCGGCGGGGCGCAG
>DAOUHY010000219.1:0-2769 GCA_034428435.1 Caldilineaceae bacterium
GATCTCTTTCAACGCCTCCACCCAAGCGCGATAGGTGGCGTCGGCGCCGAGCGTGCAGACCGGCCAGTCCCCGCCGAAGACGACGCGATCCGGGCCGAAGCTGTCGAGGCAGTGGTTGACAGCCGGCGCAAGGTCGGCGGCGGTCCAGCCGGGGCGGGTGCGGGCGATGATGCCGGAGATTTTGCAGATTGTGTTCGGCAGTGCGGCCAGCGCGTCGATGCCGTCCATCCACTGCTGCCGGTCATGCCAGAAGGGGTCATCGCGGTCGGTATGGTCGGCGATGGTCAGGTTGGAGTCCGCCTGCCCGGCATCGCCGCCGGCCCCACTGCCGGGCAGGTCGCCGCTGATCAGATACGGGTCGCCGTTGCCGCAGTGATCGACCACAAAGCGGGTATCCGGGCACTGCTGCGCCAGCTTGACACCGTCGCCCAGTTCCGAGGGCCGCATGCACAGGTCGAAGCAGAGCCCCAACTCGCCCAGCAGCCGCACATTCTCGACAAACTGGGGCGCCAGACAGGTACCCTGCGGCGTACCCGGCCCGTGCAGCACCTGGCGCACGCCCTTGATCGCGGGGCTGCCGGCATAGCGCCGGATGTAATCGCCGAAGCCGGCGGAGGTCACGGTGCCGCGGATCACAGCGGCGGCGGTGGGGTTGTCATCGGCGGCGCAGAGTTCGATCAGATGCTCTGCCTCGGTGACCTTCTGGGCCGCAGATACGTCCACCTCCATGTAAACCGTCTTGACGACGTTCAACCCCGCGGTCGCGTCCAGATAATCGCTGGTTACGAAGCTGCGGTTCAGTGTCGGCGCGTCCTCCAGCCAGGGCATGTCGAACACGCTCAGATCCCAAAGGTGTTGATGGGTGTCGATGATAGGAAGCATGGGAACCGCCTTTGTCAAGGAATGAAATGTTAAGAGTGAGGAATGAGGCCGGAATGGACTCTCTCCTCACTCCTCACTCCTCTCTTCTCGTCGTTTCAAGATTACGCCGCCAGCAGCTGCTCCGCGTTCTCGACCTGCCACTGCAGCTGCAACTCGGTCGTTTCGTGGGGTTTGAACTGCCGCGCCACCGACGCGATAGAGACGCCGCCCAGCAGTTCGATCTGGTCCAGGTCGGCAGTGCCCATGCCTTGATCGTGACCGTAGCGCAGGAAGCCCAATTCCAGCGGCTCGAACCCCATCGTCTTGGCGATGACCGCGTCGGCTGCGAAGATATCGATGCTGGCCGCGGCGATGCCGAAGTCCAGCCCGTCGGTGCCGCCGGGTCCGTTCCCCTGCAGGCCGCGGGCGCCGTCAAAGACAGCGACGTCAGGGGTCATGAAACGGGCCAGCCGGATCAGGTTGATGCTCATGGCGCGCGACTCATCGGGGACGCGGCGCTCGGCATGGGTGTTGAAGCCGTGCATCTTCACCCGGTCCTGCCGGTAGATCGTGCCCATGATCATATTCTTCAGCGCCAGCGTGACCACGCAGGTATCATGCGTCTTGGGGATCGCGATCGAAATCGTGCAGGGGCAGTCCAAGACTGTGCGGGGCATGCGCGCGATCGTCTCGCTGCCGTCGGCCAGCACGATTGGTGTCGACTCCCATTCAGTCTCCCGGTGCAGGTCCATCAGGCGCAGCGGGATCGAATACTCCTCTTCCAGGACATGGTAGCCGAAATTACGGTAGGCATCCCAGGTGTCCTGTGCGCCCGCCTCGGCGATGAGGACCTCACGCGGCGGCTTGGGCGTGGTGAGCAGGAAGTCGAGGACGCCGCGCAGCGCGTCCGCATGGCTGGAGGCGAGCTGGTTTTCGCTGCTGAGGAAGTTCGGCTTGAGCATCACCTGGTCGGCCAAGCGGGATTCCACATCGGCCCGCACCAGCTCCAGCGCGTTGAAGACGTTGGTGCGGCGGTCCCCGCCGTGAACGAGACTGACTCGTGATTTCGACATCGTAGCCTCCTTGAGAAAGGTCGGACGTATTTCGTGGTGTTAGGGGGCACCTGTGGAGAAAAGGCGTGTATTTCACGGTTTGCAGTGAGGTGTCCCAGCGTGAGTTTACTCCTGGTTACCCGCAGTGTCAACAGTTGTCCAGGCAGGGCGATTCCCTTTTCTTTGGACTATTTTCTTGTCTTCGCAGACGAATTCTCCAACCAGTTCAGGCAGCCACACAAGGTTTGTCCGAATTGGGTGCAGTTGCCCTGGTTTCAGGCGGGTCAAGTCGAGTCAAGTAGTGGTAAGTAGTGGCAGGTAGTGGCAAGTCGTGGGATTTTCCTTTTTTTTGACTCATATGCTTGACTTCGCAGTCGATTCCTCGTCGCCTTTTATGGCACATGGGCAGACAGATCATGGGCAATTCACTGACCTGCAGCGCCCCTCCTTCACATTAGATTTTCTTTTGGTGTGAGTCATGGCTTCTCAGAACCAGAGCAAACAGATCTCATTTCGGACGCCATTATAGCACACGAATTGCGCCCATAAGGGCACTCCTACCGAATCCGGAAGCTTTACGAGACGCTTACCCAATTCGACGCAATTGCCCCGGATCAGGGCGGGTTTCGACGGGTTATGACGTACTGTGACGTACTGTGACGTACTATGACGGAGTGTTTCTTTTTTTTTCGGCCCTTACATTCTTGCGTTCGCAGACGTTTTCTCGCCATCTTTGATGGGTATCGGCAGATGAAGTATGGGAAATTCACAGACCTACAGCGACCCTCCTTCGGCTGCAGATCTTCTATTGGTGAGAGCTATGGCTTCATGATGGTGATACGCTCTCAGTAACGCC
>DAOUHY010000220.1:0-4583 GCA_034428435.1 Caldilineaceae bacterium
CAACTTTCTCGTCAATCTCATCGCCGGTCTGATTGCTTACACTTGGCAACCAAAAAAGCCGTCCCTACATCTCTCCGTCAATGACTTGGCACTCTTGCCAACCACCATCTAACTCCGAACTCAGGTTAATGATGTTTCCATTGGGATTTCGACGGATTCTACTCCTTAGGAATAACTATATTTCATCCACATCCACTTTCTTTGCTAAAGGTTTGAGCCAGTGAATTGCCACCGCGGCGAAAAACAAATGGACCAACGCCGCTCATTTATGCAGATTCCATGCGGTTGCCTTCGCCAGCACAATCTTCGATAGCTCAGCCTTTCAACTCCAAGTAAGCAATCTCCTCCTCGGACAGCTTAATCTCGGACGCTTCGACGTTCACATGTACTTCGTCGGCGGTACGCGCGCCTGACAGCGCGTGGATGCCTTCAGGCTGGTTGTAGACGTAGGCCAAAGCGATGTGGGGCACGGTGACGCCCTTGTCGGCGGCCAGCTCCTGCACGCGGTCGTGGCGCTTGAAGTTCCCCTCTTCGCAGTAGACCTTGACCGCGAGCTGATCATACGAGTCGGTAAATGTGTCAAGGTTGTCGCGACGGAAGCGGCCGCTGAAGAAGCCCCCGGCCAGACTGGACCAGACAAATAGCGTTACACCATTCTCGCGGCACCAGGCGCGCGCGCCCTCACCGGCCGGCCCGCTGATGCTGATGCAGTCGGGCCAGGGCGGCTCTATCTGTACGGCGAGGCTGAACTGGGGACTGCTGACGACGAAGGGGGTCAGACCGTTCGCGGCGGCGTACTCGTTGGCCTCTTGCAAGCGCTCGGCGCTCCAGCTGGATCCCCCGTAGGCGTCGATCTGGCCGGCCTCCTTGGCTGCGTGGAGTGTCTCGACGATTGGGCCGACAGACCTTTCGGGATCGTCCTTGTGCAGCACGTAGAGATCGATGCTGTCCACCTTGAAGCGCGCGAGGCTGTCGTGGAGGTCGGACTGGATGTCGTAGGGCGTGACCCGTTTTCGGTCCTGGTTTTGGTGGGCGCCTTTGCCGAGGATGACGATCTCGTCGCGCAGGCCGCGTTCGTTGATCCATTGGCCGACTGCGCGTTCATTGTCGCCGTCGCCGTAAAGGTGGGCAGTGTCGAGGCAGTTTCCGCCGGCCGCGTAAAAGGCGTCGAACACGGCGAAGGCGATGTCGAGAGCCTTGGTGTCTATCCACATCGTTCCCTGCACGAGGCGGGAGACCGGCTTGTCAATGCCGGGAATGTTGGAATAGAGCATGTAGGGTACTCCTGAGTGGTTGGTGCGGACGGTAGGT
This sequence comes from Caldilineaceae bacterium, assembly GCA_034428435.1. Taxonomy (GTDB): domain Bacteria; phylum Chloroflexota; class Anaerolineae; order Caldilineales; family Caldilineaceae; genus Bin5. The sequence continues at coordinate 1,312 of DAOUHY010000220.1, forward strand.
CGCCCTGGTGATGTTGGACTTTGAGGATGTACTCTATTCTACTTATTTTGACTGCGCAAGAAAACACGTCGGCACCCAAAGTGAGCCGCTTGACTTTCCCATCGCTAGACAGTAAAATCCCGACGGAACGAACAAAACAGCTGGCCGCCCCCTGCCCACTTGAGTCCGAACAACCCGGACCCGCTCCACACAACACCAGCTACTCCATTGGATTCATCCTTCAAAGTCATTTTCTGAATCCCTGCAGCCACACGAGGAGGACCCGCAATGTCAACAACAATCAGCCGCCGCTCCATGCTCAAGTGGATGGCCGCCGGCAGCGCCACCGCAGCCCTGGCAGCCTGCGCCATGCCCGTCGCAACCGACACCGGTGGCGACGCCGAAATGGCCGACATGGAAGACATTACCATCGGCTGGGCCAGACATGGCTCCGAGGGCGACGTACCCACCGAAACCGGACTCGCCGAACTCTTCAAATCCAAACACCCCGGCGTGCAAGTCGAACCCCTCGTCCTCCCTTGGGGTGACTACAACACCAAGATCCCCGTCATGGTCGCCGGCGGCACCGCGCCCGATACCTTCGGCTGCCATCCTGCACTCATGGCCGAAACCCACACCGCCGGTGGGTCCATCCCCTTGACCGACTTCATCGATGCCTACGGCGCCGACCTCAACTACGATGATGTCGTCTATCACGGCGACGCTCTCTTCGACGGCGTCGTCTTCGGCCTTCCCCAGAAGTCCTGCACACACCAGCTCCGCTACAACAAGACCCTGCTCCAGGAAGCCGGCATGCCCCTCCCGGGCGAGCTTTACTGGGAACAGGGCGCCGACGGCTGGAACTGGAACGCCTTCATCGAAATGGGCAAAGAGCTCACCAAGGACCTCGACGGCGACGGCGAGACCGACCAGTACTTCTACGGCGGCTCCGGCGGCACCAACCAGCTTGCCCTCATTCGCGCCGCTGGCGGCGAAGTCTTCGACGAAGCCGTATCCACCTGCACCATCAACAGCGCCGATGCCGTCGAAGGCATCAAGTTCATGGCCGACCTCGTTCTGGAGCACAAGATTCAGCCTCCGCCCGAAATGCAGGCCAACGAGCTGGGCATCAACTTCAACACCGGCAGAATCGTGATGGCCGGTGGCACCACATGCGACTCCGTCCGCGACCTGCGCGAAGGCTACGAGCTCCCCTTTGAGTGGGATTTCGTGCTCGTGCCCGCCGGCAAAGCCGGCTTCCGCTGCTGGGGCGATACCGATCAGATCGTGATCTCCTCCGCCAGCGAGTACGCCCAGGAAGCCTTTGACTGGGCCGTCTACCGCAGCAGCCTCGAAGCCTGGGAAGAAGGCTACGACAGCGGCATCACACTCGCCTTCTCCGACGGCCCCACCCGCTACTCCATCTTCGAGTCCAAGGCCTATACCGAACCGCTCGGCGCGCTCGATATCCCCATGATCCGCGAAGGGTATATCAACACTATCCCCAACCCCTTCGTCCCGCGCAGCCCGCAGCCCTACCGCGTGCTCTTCACCGTCATGACCACCGAGGTCGACAACGCCCTGCGCGGCGCCAAGTCCGCCCAGCAGGCCGCCGACGACATGTGCGCACAGATCGAAGAAATCCTGGCCGAGAACGCCTAGTAGTCCCGCCGCTGTCTGATCAGGCGGCCCCCTGATGGGACGTGGAGCGCGCGGCCCCCCGCCTCCCGTCCTCCCTGAACCTGCTATCGCCGAGCCTGAAACCTATGAGTCGGTCCCTCGTACTGGGCAAGAGCAAACTCTACTGGAAGAACGTCTTCGAAGGCTATGCCTTCATCTCCCTGTGGATCGTCGGCTTTGTGGTCTTCACTGCCGGCGCGCTCCTCGGTTCCTTCTCCATCAGCCTCACCAAGTGGAACATCGTCGGAACGCCCGAGTTCATCGGCCTCGAAAACTACCAGAAGATGCTCGAAGACGAATTCTTCTGGCAGTCCCTCAAAGTGACCATCATCTTTCTCCTCAACGTGCCGCTGAACCTCGCCCTCGGCCTCTTCCTGGCCATGCTGCTCAACCAGAAAATCCGCCTCATCGGCTTCTTCCGCACACTCTTCTACCTGCCCAGCGTGACCGCCGGCGTCGCAGTCTCCCTTCTCTGGATGTGGATCTTCAACCCCCGCTTCGGCGTCATCAACGTCATGCTCAAGGGCATCGGCATCAAGGGCCCTGCCTGGCTCGGCAGTGAGTCCTGGGCCCTGCCCGCCCTCATCGTCATGAGCGTCTGGGGCGTGGGCGGCGGCATGCTCATCTACCTCGGCGCACTCCAGGGTATCCCTACCACCTTCTACGAGGCCGCCACACTCGACGGCGCCAACGCCTTCCAGAAGTTCCGCCGCATCACAGTCCCCATGATCACCCCTGTCCTCCTCCTCAACCTGATCATGGGTATCATCGGCTCCTTTCAGGTCTTCACCCAGGCCTTCATCATGACCAACGGCGGGCCCAACTACGCCACCCTCTTCTATGTCCTCTATCTCTACCAGAACGCATTCCAGTGGTTCAACATGGGCTACGCCTCCGCACTCGCATGGGTTCTCTTCCTCGTGATCCTTGCTTTCACCTTCCTGATTCTGCGTACCTCCTCCAGCTGGGTCTACTACGAAGGCGGTTGATCGGATGGCTCAACACAGTCTCGAACAAAGCAACCTGCAGCCTCTGCTCTCTTCCCTGTCAAGCCTCTGGCAGAGCCGCCGCCGCCAGGACCTCGTGCTCAAGACGACCGTCTATCTGGTCCTGCTCATCGGGGCCTTCGGCGTCATGCTGCCTTTCTTCTGGATGATCAGCACCTCCCTCAAAAAACCCGGCACCGAATTCACCTTCCCCATCGAGTGGATTCCCGTCCCGCCTCGCTTCGGCAACTACCAGAATGCGTGGACCATCCTCCCCTTCAACCAGTGGCTATTCAACACAATTCGCATAACGGGCCTCTCCATCCTCGGCCACATCGTCTCCTGCGCCATCGTCGGCTTCGGCTTTGCCCGCATCCGCTTCCCCGGCCGTGACGCCATCTTCCTGCTCGTCCTCGCAACCATGATGCTGCCCTATCCATCAATCATCGTCCCGCTCTTCATTCTCTTCAAAGAGCTGGGCTGGATTAACACCATCCTTCCCCTCGTCGTCCCCACCTTCTTCGCCACCAGCGCCTTCTACATCTTCCTCCTGCGCCAGTTCTTCATGACCCTCCCCCTGGAGCTCGACGACGCCGCCCGCGTCGACGGCTGCAGCACCTTCGGCAT
>DAOUHY010000221.1:0-4319 GCA_034428435.1 Caldilineaceae bacterium
ACCTATCGCATCATCACCAAACTGGAAAGGCGCTATCCCGATTTTCCGGGGTTCAACCTGACGTATGAGGTGCGTGAAGGCGTTGTCAAGCACGACACCGAACACGACGTCGCCGATGCCAGGGATTACAACCCGGATGAGCGGGGCACGCTTGAGTGCCAGCTGAGCAATCTGGCCGACGAGATCGCCTACACTACGAGTGATGCCGATGACGGCCTGCGGGCCGGCATGCTGCCCCCGAAGGCGTTTCTCGAGCTCGGAATCAGCCGGCGCGTGCTCAACGCGCTGGGCGAGACGGCCGCGTCGATCGATTTGACGAAGCCGCTGGAACTCAGCCGGTTCATTCGCAAGCTGGTTGACACCGAGATCAGCGACGTGATCCAGGCGACCGAGGCCAACATCAAGGCCGCGGGCGTGCAGGATCTGGCCGGTCTGCGCGCGCAGGCGGACAATATGGCCGGCTATTCAGCAGAGGTGGAGGAAGAGAACCGTGAGCTGAGGCGTTTTCTGTATGACTACCTGTACAGGCACCATCGCGTAATGCGGATGCAGGCCAAGGCCGATCTGATTGTCCGTTCGCTCTTTTCGTCATTCATCGACGAGCCGGCGCTGCTGCCGCCGCAGACGCTGAGAATCATTACCGAAACCGGTCGAGATCTCCGCCGCGTCGTCTGCGATCACATCGCCGGGATGACCGACCGTTACGCGATCTCCGAGTATCGCCGCATGTTTGACCCGGAATTGGCGGTCTGACTGCCGCCCACCGATGTAAGTTTGTGCATTTGTCCATCCGGCGGGCGCGCGCGGGATTCGCGAGGGGTTGACGTGGCTGTGCGGCGCTGCCGTTGACCGCCGTGCCCCAGACCCCCGCGCGCGCTGATCTGCAGCCCCCGGGCCCAACGCGCGGCGCGTGCGACGACTCGACTGCCACCATCAGACCTGGCCCGTCTGCCAGTTCCTGCTCGGGCAAGGTATGCCAGGCAGCAACGACCGGTCAGTACAGCGAGAGGAAGGAGGCGTCGGCCAGAATGACGGACCTGGGAGAGGAACATAACAATGAGTGGAAAACCCCATCGTGATGAAGGGAGGGCGAAGAAGTGGCTTGAGAGTCGGAGAGTCACCGATATTCTTGATCGAACTGATGGAGAAGGCGCCCCGGACTTTGTGGTTGGAGGCTGTGTCGCCGTCGAAGTTCGGAGACTGAACTGGATGATCGGAGAGAAGAAAGGTCTTGAAGAGATAGAACAGCCATGCAGGAATACACTCAAGAAGGTACTGAAAAGTGTCGGTCCCCCGCCAGGCGGGTATAGGGTGCAAGTAGACTGCGACTCCCCTTGTCCTCCACCAGATAAGGAGGTGGTTGAACGCGAAGTCGGGAGAGCTGTAAAAGGGTACTCTGAGAGTATGAGGGCTGCACTGGATTCAGGGCGTGCCCCGATGGCTGACCGTGAGGGATTGGCTTGCGGCATAGAGACTAAGTATTCACCATACGTTCCCCGTTCAGGACCTACTGGCGACCCATCAATCAGCAAGTTTGAGTTGGTCAATTTTCATCTCGTCGTACCCGGTCGCGGGTTGGTGGTCAGGGATGCGATTGCCAACATCAACCGCTGCATAAAAGACAAGAACAAAAAGAGCGAGAACAATTTTCATTGCTACCGGAAGTGGTGGCTTGTGCTGGTGGACAATACGATCATGGTGCCGCCGAGTCTGGACGAGGATGAGCGGGAACAGCTTCGGAACGGCCTGGTAGAGACGGACCGTTGGTCGAGGATCGTTGTCATCGGTCCGAACCGATGGCATTTCGATCTGATCGCACAGTCTACACATGACTGACCGCCCGCTCGCTTTGTCCATGCTTTGGCGATGCGTTTACACTTGGCTTTTGCACTGGAACAGCGGCGGTTCACACATAAAGAATGGGGGCTGAATGGAACAGGAAGATGGAGAGCAGAAAGATTACGTTCTGCTGAAAACATGGGAGCATGGCAATGAGCGGCTCCGACTCTTCGGTCGCGGGGGAAAGTGGCGGGCGCAATACGCAATGGGCGCTCGTGATGTCTATAGGGTCGGGGAGTACCGCTATCGCCTAGAGTTCAAGCCTCCCCAAATCTGAGCAGAGAGTTAGAGGTTCAAGCGGTAGAGATGGATATGACCGAGACGGAGGCAGCGGCTTGGCTGGAGCAGCCGCTGCGGGGCTGGCGGGAGTTCAAGCGGGGGTGCTGGCTGGCGGCGGGCACGACGGCATTCTTCGTCGTCGTGGTCCCGATAACGCTGACGGTCTTGTCGATCGTTATGGGCGCATCGTTGTTAGGTATTTTGGAGTCTCTCGGCGGGTAGGAAGCAACGAATTCAGATCCCAAAAGAGACTAAGAAAATCGGTCCAGGGTTGCATAGTTGTGATAGGACCATCTGACAGACTCGAAATTCGACCGGAAATGGAAGAAGGGGATCAGACGCCGACCGAACTGCGTGCGTTGTCGGCGGAGGCCAACGATGCACGCAGACGTAAACGCTTTCCGGCACTGCATGTGAGCGCAGATAAGCGGACGAATGCCTGTGCCTGGGCACGGGAAATCGGACGCCCCGGGGAGACGGTCCTCAAGTGGGTGCATGACTGCAGAAGAACTGCGCTGGGGATAAGTCGACACTGTGGAAGGAAAGGAGCAGATCGTGAGCCTTCTCTGCGAGTGGCGTAAATGGGACCCCGAGAAATACCCATACGTATTGGACATGGATGCCGCTGTCTTGGAATGTGACAGCTGGAAGCCCAGGGTCGTCAAGCACAGAAGTTGGGAGGAAGCAACCGGAGCTCCGGACTTCTGCATGTCAGGCGACAAGCGTCTCCACTTGGGCCTCATTCCCGTCCCATTTATTGGAGACATGCGGAACGCTTCCATTTACATACTGATGATCAATCCGGGCCTCGGGCCCGCCGACTACTTCGAGTACAAGGTTCCTAGCTTTCAGCAGGCACTTCGTGACAACCTGCGACAGGAGCACAAAGACGGGGACATACCGTTATTGTTCCTGGACCCCCAGTTCGCCTGGCACGGTGGTTTCGGCTATTGGGATCAAAAGCTCAGGGGAGTCATCGAAGAGTTTGCCGCATCGAAGTGTATCTCCTTGGCGGACGCGCGCGCAACGCTGGGGCGCAAGCTCGCAGTCGTCCAGCTTGTTCCCTATCACAGCGCCGTATTTGGATTAAGTCCGAAGGCGTTGAAGCAGCTACCCTCGGTGCGCCTGGCGCAGGACTTTGGCCGGCAGACGGTCTCTGAACGCGTACGAGCCCAAAAAGCAATTGTCATCGTCCTTCGACAGGTGCAGACCTGGAATCCATATCTGCGGGCTAAACATAGAGAAAAAGAAGGAGTAATACGGTACGAGCCTGCGGAAGCGATAGGAGCGTCGTTAAGCCCCAAGTCGAGAGGAGGCCGCGCGATTCTCCGCCACCTGGGAGTCGGCACGGACAGTTGATGCAGGTTCATTGTGAAACCGCGACGATTCGCGCCTTCGTCAGATTGGTAGAACGGAAAGTACGGTCTTCGCTTGCGCAATGCGCGATTTCCAGGTTTCAGCTGGGATCCGCATTAGTAGTCAGCTTTCAATTGGGGAATTATATGCTTTAGTCACATTGGAGAGGGAAATAGAAAAAAAGGACTTCCGCGTGCAAATTGGGGCCGAGCATCGAAGGGCGGCGCGGCTGCGCAATGAGAATCCCATCCGCCCCTGGTGTCCTCCGCGCCCAGCCGCGTTCCTCCGCGGACAAAAGAGCAGTTCTCCGTGCCCCTCCGTATTTCTCCGTGGACAAATAGAAGTGTTCCGAGCGGCCCCGCGCGCACAGTTCGAACACTGGCATGAAACTGGCATGAAGACAGGCCAATTTGTCTTATAAAATACATGCGGAAAGTGTACACTGGTAATGGGTGCATCCCAGATTTTTTGGGTGGTCGTTGTCTGAATCAGGATTTTCAGGATTGATAGGGATTTTCAGGATGGCAGGCGACCGGTTGTAGTTTGTCGGACGAGTAATTCTGCGCGGGATGAATAGGCGGGCTGCAGGGAGACGGCAGTACGGGATGCACCCCTGATAATCCGGCAGTCCCGTGACCGCAGCCAAACGCAAATGGAGGCAGTCGGGCGGGGCAACTCTGTCAGACTGCCCTCACCGGAAAGGCCGGACTACGAACAAAGCCGGGAGAAGCCTGACCGCCGCGAATTGCCTGAACAAGAGCGGTCCCGCCTGCCGTGCGCATCATCAGGAGGAGGATGTGAAGCGATGAATGAGCCTATCCGACCAGTCGTATTCAACGTGATTA
>DAOUHY010000222.1:0-1944 GCA_034428435.1 Caldilineaceae bacterium
GAAGAGCAGCTGTGGGACAACTTGAAGTACTTTCTGGAGGCGGTGGTGCCGGTGGCGGAGGAGGCCGGGGTGAAGATGGCGATGCACCCCGACGACCCCCCGCTGTCACCGATCCGGGGACTGGGCCGAATCATGCGCAGTGTCGAGAATTTCCAGCGATTGATCGACCTGGTGCCGAGCCCGGCCAATGGCATCTGCCTGTGCCAGGGCAACTTTACGCTAATGACCGAGGACCTGCCGGAGGTTATCCGACAATTCGGCGCCCAGGACAGAATGTATTTCGTACATTTCCGCGACGTGAAGGGTGTGCCGGAGAAGTTCAACGAGACCTTTCACGACAACGGGAAGACGGATATGCTCGCGTGCATGGAAGCCTATCGCGAGATTGGCTTCACCGGCGTGCTGCGGCCCGACCATGTGCCGACGATGGAGGGCGACAGCAACGAGGAGGCCGGATACTCCTCGATCGGCAGGTTGTACGCTATCGGCTATATCCGCGGATTGCGGCAGGCAGTTTACGCGTAGCTTTCGCCACCTCTACAGTTCCAGCATCCACTGGAAGATCATGTCGTCGAAGTCGGGCAGTTTTTCGTGGCCGAAGTCGGGGTAGATGACGGTCCGTTTGGGTGAGCTGATCTTGTTGAAGGCGGCATACTGGGTTGAGGGCGGGCAGACCTGGTCCATGAGACCGACGCCCATCAGCACTTCGGCCTGGATGCGGGAGGCGAGGTGCTGGACATCGATGTAGCCCAAGCGCGTGAAGACCTCCTCTTCGCGTTCGTGGCGGGGGTCGAAGTTGCGGAACCACTCGCGCAGTTCGGCGTAGGCGTTCTGGTCCATATCGAGGTCCCAGACGCGTTTGTAGTCGCAGAGGAAGGGGAATATGGGTGCGGCGCGTTTTACGCGCGGTTCAAGTGAGACGCAGGCGAGGGTAAGGCCGCCGCCCTGGCTGCCGCCGGTTGCGCCGACGCGTTCGGCGTCTACGTCATCCATGTCCATTACGATCTGGGCAAGGCGGGCGGTATCGAGGAAGGTGTGGCGGTAGAGGAGATCCTCGGGATCGCCGGCGAGGCCGCGTACGATGTGCCCGCGCAGGGTCCAGCCCGGGACGCCGCCGACATCGATTGACTTTCCGCCGCCCTGGCCGCGGCAGTCCATGGCGGCGACGGTGAATCCGGCGGCGACAAAGCCAAGCTTGCTCTGCCAGTCACCGGCGTTGCCGCTATAGCCGTGGAACATAAGCACAGCCGGGTGGGGCTCCTGGGCGTCGCGGGGACGCAGCAGCTTGGCATGGACGCGAGCGCCGCGCGTGCCCGTGAAATAGAGGTGAGAACATTCTGCGTAGGGGGCCTGAAAGTCGGCCGGAACCAGTTCCACATCGGGATCGGTAGCGGCGAGTTCGGCGAGGCCGGCGTCCCAATATTCGTCGAAGTCGGCGGGGCGCGGGTTGGTGCCCTGATAGGAAGGGAGCTTGTCCAGGGACATGTCAAAGAGTAGAGGCATGGTATTTTCCTTCGACTGATAGGTGAGTTGTGGTGTTCACGGCGGTTGCCGTCTTTTGGGAACGTGCCGCACCTATTGTCGCGTCAGTCGGACATTGATTGCAAGTAGCGGGACTTGGTGGGTGCATCCCAGATTGGGGATGGAGGCAGTCTGGCGTGGGAATCGTGCCGGCGGTGGCTTTAACTGTTTACCGTCTTTGGGCGAGACGCAGTGCAGTCGCCAGGCCTGGCCGTACGGTGGAATCCGTCAGTTGGGGCGGGTGCGAGGGCAGGCACAAGGCCGGCACCTAGGGAGATCTGATGGGACGGGCGGGACGTGGTCTGGCTGAGCTCCTTCGGCATGGCACCTGTTACGAATAGAGACACCAGGTCGGCGAGGCATGTTGTAGGAGAGGGGGCGTTGCGGGGGCGGAGCCCCCGCACAAGGGAGGGCCGAATAGGC
>DAOUHY010000223.1:0-5820 GCA_034428435.1 Caldilineaceae bacterium
AGGCAGGCGTCGGCCTGGATGTGGATGGCGATGGCGCGGCGGTGCTGGCGGTGGGCGTGGTTGGGGCCGGAGCCGTGCAGGGTGAGGCAGTGGTGGAAGCTGACGCGGCCGGCTTCGAGGTAGATGGGGGCGGTTTCGTAGTCGGCGTCTTCGGGCATGTACTGGCGGATGACGCGCTCCTGTTCGGACATGTCGTAGCGGCCGAAGTGGCTGTACTCGGCGTGCCAGCCCCATTTGTGGCTGCCCTTGACAAAGTGCATGGTTCCGAGCTCGGGGTTGACTTCCTGGAGCGGGATCCAGGCGGTGAGCATCTGGGGCCGGTCGCTGCTGCGCCAGTAGTTGTAGTCCTGGTGCCAGGCGACGTTGGCGGACTCGTGACCTCCGGCCGGTTTCGTGAGGATCTGCTCGTGCCAGAGGCGTACGGCGGGCGTGTCGAGGAGCTGGGCGGCGAGCTGGCCGATGCGCGGGTTGATGACGGCTTCGGCGAGGATGGGGTTGCACCAGTGGGAGTTGTCGACTTTGTGGAGGGCGTAGGGGTCGTCGCCGGGGCTCCAGAAGCGGGCGAGTGGTTCGCGGCCGGTCTCGTAGCGGCCGGCGTTGACTTCGTCGACTGCGTAGGCCAGTTCTTCGCGCTCGGCGGCGTCGAAGAGTTCGGGGCCGAGCCAGTAGCCGTCCTCTGCGAAGCGGGTGCGTGCCTGCTCGTCAACCATTATCTCCGCTACAGACATTCCTCAAACCTCCTGTAAAGTGTGCGGTCCGTGACCTGCGGCGTCATCCCTTCAGTCCGGTCAGCGCGATTCCCTCGATGAAGTAGCGTTGTAAGAAGAAAAACAGCAGCACGACCGGCAGCACCATCATAACCGAGGCGGCCATCAACTGCTGCCATTCGACGGTAGCCTGGGTCTTGTAGAAGTCCTGCAGGCCCAGGGCCAGCGGTTTTTTGTCCTGGCTGTTGATATAGATGAGCGGCCCGAGGAAGTCGTTCCAGGTGAACTGGAACTGGAAGATGGCGACGGTGGTCAGCGCCGGTTTGGAGAGGGGGAGCATGATGCGCCAGTACTGGCCGAACTCCGAGCAGCCGTCGATGCGGGCGGCGTCGAAGAGCTCCTGGGGGAGGCTCATGAAGAACTGGCGGAGCAGGAAGATGAAGAAGGCGTTGCCGAGGAAGGCGGGTACCCAGAGCGGCCGCAGCGTATCGACCCAGTCCAGGGCGCGGAAGACGAGGAAGAGGGGGATCATGGTGACGTGGGCGGGCAGCATCATGGTCGCGAGGAGGACGGCGAAGAGGACGCGGCTGCCGGGGGCGCGGTAGCGGGCGAAGGCGTAGGCGACGATCGAGCATGAGAAGAGAACGCCGAGGACGTTAAGAACGGCCAGGTAGAGCGAGTTGAAGAAGTAGCGCACAAGGGGGACGGCCTCGAGCGCATCGCCGTAATGGGTCCACTCGACGGGCGAGGGGATGAGGGCCGGCGGCCAGATGAAAAGCTGCGCGTCGGTCTTGAGCGAGGTGATGATGAGCCAGTAGAAGGGGAAGGCGAAGAAGAGCCCGCCCACGAGCACGACGCCGTGGACGGCGAACGTCTCGATCAGACGCATTGTCCGGTAGATGCTGAACGGGGGCGCGGCGCTTAGCTGGGTCTCGCCCACGCCTCTATTGACCACCATAGTGAACCCACCTCAGGCTCAGCCGAAACTGGATATAGGTCAGGACGACGATAACGATGAAGAGCAGCCAGGCCATGGCCGAGGCATAGCCCATTTTGAAATAGTTGAAGGCGTGGCGGTAGAGGTAGAGCACGTAGAATAGGGTCGAGTCGGCTGGGCCGCCCTCGGTCATGATGTAGGCCTGGGTGAAGACCTGGAAGCTATTGATGAAGCCGATTACCACCACAAAGAAGATGGCGGGCGAGATCATGGGTATGGTCACGTGCCAGAACTTGCGCAATCTGTTGGCGCCGTCGAGCTCGGCGGCCTCGTAGAGATGGGTGGGCACGCCTTGCAGCGCGGCCAGGAAGATGACCATGTTGATGCCGACGCCGGTCAGGTTCATGACGACGAGGCCCGGCTTGGACCAGGCGGGGTCGCCGAGCCAGTTCGGGCCTTTGATCGAGAGGAAGTAGAGGAGCGTGTTGATGAGGCCGAAGCGGGGTTGCAGCAGCCAGATCCAGAGGATCGAGACGGCGACGAGGGGCATGATGGCCGGGACGTAGAAGGCGGAGCGGAGGAAGGAGCGCCCGCGCAGGTCGCCGCGGTTCAGAACCATGGCGAGACCGAGGCCGGCGGCCATCGAGGTGGGGACGGCGAGAGCGGCATAGTAGGCGGTGTTCCAGATGGAGATGCCGAGCAGATTGTCGTCGAACATGGCGCTGTAGTTGCTGAGGCCCATGAAGCGGGTCGGGAGCAGGACGGAGTAGTTGGTCAGGCTGAGCCCGAAGGACGCGATCATGGGGCCAAGGTAGAAGATCAGGAAGCCCAGAATCCACGGGGAAGCGAAGACATAGAACCAAAAGGTCTCGCGAGCCCGCAAACTTCTGAGAATGGCCGGTCTTTTCACCATTGTGCCGCGCCCCAGCAGAGGAAGAGAGTAGGCATTTGCGACCGCATCGGCGGCGCGGCTGCAAAGCCTGGGAGGAGAAAGAGTGGCCAGCGGCAGACAGGCGGCCGCCGGCCACTGACCACAAGATTCTAAACTGATGCCCAGAAATCGTCCAGCGCCTTCTGCACGATTTCCTGCATGTCGGCGCAAGCTTCCTCCGGCGTCTTCTGGCCGTAGAAGACCCAGTCACGGCCGGTGCCGGGGTAGGTCCACAGGTCCTGGATTTCCTGCCCGACCGGAGTGATGGGCCGGAAGTTGGCGTAGTTCATCGACTCGTTCGCCAGGCGACGCAGATCGGGGAAGGGCGAACTGTTGATGACGTCCTCGTCGAGCGCGGCTGCGATCAGACAGGGGATGTTCTGGTAGCGCAGCGTGTGCGCGATCTGGGAATCAAGCCCTGCCAGGAAGTTGAGCAGCTCGAAGGACTCTTCAAGGTTTTGGGCGCCGGCGGGGATGGCCAGGCAGAAGCCGCCGGCAAAGCCGGTATACTGGTCCATCATGCCGCGGAGGCGCCAGGGCGCGAGGCCGAAGTTGAGGTCCTCGTAGTAGCGGGCGAAGTTGCTCAGGTTCCAGTCGCCGCTGACCATCATGGCGAGGCGGCCGGTGCCGAAGGGGCTAAAGCCGGCCACGGTCGGCCAGCCGGCACTGAACTCGGAGGCCACTTCGATGCCGCCGACGGCGTTGACACAGTCGTACTGCCACTGCATCGTTTCGACCAACAGGGGGTTGTCCAACCAGGCGGTGCGCTCATCCTTCATGAACTCGGCGCCGTTGGCCCAGGCGTAGACATAGTCGCCACCATTGCCGTAGCCGAGCATCTGGCTGGGGATGAAGCCCATGACCTCGACGGCGCCGTCGTCGTTGGTCTGGGTGAGCTGTTCGGCGAGCCCGATCATGGCCTCCCAGTCCTGTGTGGGCGGCGGGTCGTCGGCTTCGAGACCGTGTTCGGCGAAGATGTCCTTGTTCCAGATGATGAAGCGGCCGTCGGTGTTGAAGGGGATGGAGTAGACTTTGCCGTCCCAGACGCCTTCAGCCCAGGTGGCGGGGAAGTAATCGTCGGCGTTGATGCCGTACTGGGCGACGAAGTCGTCGAGCAGGGTGGCGCCGCCGCGCCCGGCCCAGCCGGCCATGCGGAAGCGGTCCTGGCGGGTGATGTGGGGTGCGGCGCCGCCGGCGCTGGCGGTCATGAGCTTGGGCGTCATTTCACCCCATTTGAAGGTCACGAACTCGATGCTGACGCCGGGCATCATCTCCTGGTACTTCTCGATCTGTTCCTCGGCCCAGTCGGCTGCGCCTTCCGACCAGAATTCCAGATTGACGGCCTCCATTGGCTCGTCGGCTGCTGCGCCGGTATCCTCCATCGCCGGGGCCGCGGGTACACAGGCTGCGGCCATTGCCGCGCCGATACCGCCGGCCGAGTACTGCAGGAACCTACGTCGCGAGAGAGTGCTTGTCTTCATGGGAGTCGCTCCTTGTTGAATCGGTGGACAGTTGGAAATTGCGTTTGCCGGATTCAATTGCTGCACGCTGGGAGCATGCAGACATGCCAAGACGAAGCGAGAGTCGGGCCAGACTTCTGTGCCCCGCAGACAGAAGGGAGCGGGACATTCCCTGTCCTGGGCGCTATCTTCGCGCTTTGGCAAGATTATAGCATTCAGTTGTGGGCCCCGAAAACAGAACAAAAGAGCCATTGCGGAAGGTGCAATGGCTCTATGTCGCTATGGTTGGGGGGTGGATAGCTGCTTACCGGTTTTCCTTGCGGTGCTTACTCGTCGTCGTCCGCCCGGGGAGTCAGCACAGTGCCGTCGGCGGTTTGGGCGCGGAAGGCGAAGGCCCAGCCGCCGTGATTGGAGCCGTGTTCGTTGCTGAGCTTGAGGACGATTGTGTTGGCGCCGGCGCGGAGTTGGACGGGGAGGCTGTGGCTGCGGAAGGCGTAGTGGTGGCCGAGGTCGTGGAGGTCGTCGTTGAGGCGCAGGGTGAGGTGGTCGTCCCAGGCGAGGTGGAGGGTGGCGGCGGTGTCGGTGGGCGCGTGGAGGATGCAGCGGGCGATGGCGGCGCCAGTGTCGGTTTTGCCGACGCCGCGGCCCCAGGGGCGGAAGAGGTGGTTGAAGTCGATGAAGCCGTGGTGGGCGGCGCGGCGTGTCCAGCGGGCTCTGTCGCGGCCGTGCTGGCGCGAGCCGTCGGTGAGCCAGGCGGACTCGGCGGTGTGGAGGCCGTCGTAGGCGGCGCCGGGGTCGAAGGTTGTTTCCGCCGGGAGGGTCGCGGCCATGGCCTGGCCGTCGTGGTTGGCGAAGGGGCCGCAGAGCCACCATTCACCGCTCTCAGGGAGGTCGAGGTCGTGGGTGGCGCGGGGGAGCTCAGCGCCGGGCAGGAGTTGGTGCCAGTCGGGCATGGTGAAGAAGGGGCGGACGGGGGTCTGCTGGTACCAGTAGGTGGTGGAGCAGATGTCGTTGGCCATGCAGCCGAAGCGCATGTGGATGGAGTTCTGGAAGGGGAGGGTGTCTTTTTCGAAGAAGCGGTAGCCGACGAGGCGCTGGGCGGGGCGGGCTTCGCCGACGGCGTCGTGGACGTAGTAGGGCATGGCGGCGTAGTGGTGGGTTTCGGGCGGGTGGAGGGCGCCGCCGTAGCCGGCGCCGAAGGTGTCTTCGCCGCCGATGCCGCGCAGGAAGGCGGGGTGCTCGCCCTGGCCGTCGATGTAGATGTTTTCGGCACCGCCGTGGCTCCAGCGGTCGGTGTCGTCGAGGAGGCGGACGCCGTAGACGAAGCCGAGGAGCTGGCCAGGGCCGTCGGCGTCGAGCATGAGGTATTCCTCGCCGTAGCTCTGGGTGGGCATTTCGCGGCGCCAGCGGGCGCAGAAGCGGCGCGGTTCTTCGAGGGTCTGGCCGGGGTAGCGGTGCCAGTCGACCTGGATGTAGGCGCGGTTCTCTTCGGGGCCGGCCTCTAACTCGATGCGGGCTGAGCGGGCGAAGGGCATGGGGAAGTAGCAGTTGTAGCCGATCCATGCCTTGGCGGAGAGGAAGTGGGTGTCGATGGGGTACCAGCCGAGGCCGTGCATGACGCCGAAGAAGTCGCCGACGGGGGCTTCGACGTAGGGAATGGGCTCGTCGTCGAAGTAGATGCGGATGATGGCTTTGCGGCTGGCGAAGGGGAGGCGTTCGGGGCGGGAGAGGACGACCCAGATGTGCTGGATGCAGCCGGGGCCGTCGAGTTCGGCGTAGGTGGTG
>DAOUHY010000224.1:0-5706 GCA_034428435.1 Caldilineaceae bacterium
GCTTGGTCTGGCAGTGCGGGCAATCCGCCAGCTTATGCAAGATGACATGGTCCGGTTCCGCCACCTGCATCAACGTGCGTCCTTTGTGCCCTCGCTGTCCACCGCGCGGCCGTTGCCCAGCGCGACGCAGACTCCTGCGCCTGCCTTTCTTCAGACCATCGCTGCTCGGCGGCTTGCCGCTGTTGTGACTGTCTTTCGCCAGTTGATCCTGCAACTGCTGAATCAATTCCTGTTGCTCAGTCAACTGCTGCTGCAGGCTCAGGATTACACCGATCAGGCTCTCCTGGTCTAATTCCTTCAATTGCTCTCGGTCCAGCTGTTCCAGTTTACTCATGTTTCTTACTCTACATCATCCAAGAGCAATCACACATTAGCTCTTTCTCGTTACATAGGCTTACTAGTTACACTGATTGTTGTAATCCAGCAACTACATTTCTTTTCGATTCACTGTACTGGAGAAAAGCCCATGGAACTCGGCTATTTTCTGATGCCCGTTCACCCGCCTGACAAGGACTTTACGCAGAGTCTTGAAGAGGACCTGGAGTTGATCGAGCGGGCCGAGGGGCTTGGGTACTCTGAGGCCTGGATCGGCCAGCATCACTCGGTCAAGTGGGAGCCGATGCCGTCGAACGACGTCTTTATTGCAAATGCGATGGCTCGCACCAAAACTATCAAGTTCGGGACGGGCGTAACGATCGCGCCCTTCCATCATCCGGTCAACGTGGCGGTCCGCCTGTCGATGCTGGACCACCTCTCGCGCGGCCGGCTGATGTGCGGTTTCGGCCAGACCGGGATTCCCACGGATCTCAGCCTTTTCAACCTGCCGGCGGATCCGAGAGTACTGGGCCTGATGACGGTCGAGAGCATCAACATGGTGCTGAAGCTGTGGACGACCGACGCGCCTTTCGACTTCAAGGGCGACTACTGGCATATTCATATCGACGAGACCCGCCCGGACATCGGATTGGGCGAGATTTTGCGGCCCTACCAGAAGCCGCATCCTCCTGTGGCGATGGCGGTCCTGAAGGGCACATCGATGGCGGCGCGCATGGCGGGGCAGCGGGGGTTCTTTCCCGTGAGCACGAACCTTGTTCCGATGGCGACGCTGGCTGAGCACTGGGAGACCTTTTGCGCCGGCGCGCGTGAAGCCGGACGCGAGGTGCCCGATCGGAGTATCTGGCGGATAGCGCGCAACATTTTCGTTGGCGAGACGAAAGAGGATGCGTTCGATTTTGCTCTCAACAGTGCCTTCGGACGCTCATTCGCTTATCTGATCGATTTGATTGGGCCCGGGCGGCTCGACGGGTGGAAAGAGGACCCGGACATGCCGGACGAGGAAGTTACGGCAGAGTACGCGGTGCGGCGGCTGGCGATTGTCGGTGACGTGGACGAGTGCATTCGCCGGCTGCAGGAGATTCAGGAGATTACGGGGGGCTTTGGAACGCTGCTCGCCATTGGGCATGACTGGGATGACAAGCCGCGCTGGCTGCGGTCAATGGAGCTGTTGAAGAATGAGGTGATACCGGCGCTGTAAAATGAAGAACCCGTCGAGAGTACAGCCCTGACGTATATACGCGATGCTGCGTGCAATTGGGAAAACTGCGCGCAGCGCCAACCACAGTTGTTGCTCAGATTGCTTCAAATGGATGAGCCGACCCCTCTAGACCAGTCCAAGTTCTTCGTCGATCTCCAACTGGTAGGCGTCGACCTGCTCAGATAGCACTTCTTCCATCGACAGCGCCCTACCTGCCTCACTTGATTCCAGCATCGCGTAGGATAGTGCAACCGAGCGCGTCCCCTGGGTTGGATCGACTTCGATGCTTCCGCCGTCCTCGATTGCGAGGCCCAGTTCGCCATATTCGACGGCGAGCAGTTTGCGGTCGGTCACGGGAAAGGGGAATCCATAGCCCCAGAGGCGGTCGCCGCCGAAGAGCGCAGCTGTGATGGGTTCCAGGTGGAAGTCTGGCACAAGATCCAAGAGGCTGGCGTCGCAGATTGATACGCCGTCTTTGTGCAGCGTGATGAGCTGCCCAGATCTGTCGGGAGGCAGTTCGAGCGAACCGGCGGAACCGTGGATCTGTCGCGTCCACAGGCCCTGACCGTGGGCGGCGTGGTCCTCTATGAACTGGCAGACCGCGCCGTTCTCGAAGAGTATAGTGGCGTATGAGGCGTCTTCGGCGGTGGCTTCAAACTGTGCGGGCATCTCTTTTTGCCACCTACCGTATACACCCGAGGGATTACTGGTGGAACGGCCTTCAGGTCCGGCGGCCGGGTTGTAACGTATCGGTTCGTGGAGGCGGGACTGGGCATAGACCGTACTGACTGGTCCGAGGTAGAATTCAAGGATGTCAGCGAAGTGGACACCCACGTCCAGGAGGACGCCGCTTTCGTTTTTCTGGTGCCGCCAGACGGAGATGGTCATTTGGCTGCCGCCGCCCATGGTGTTGTGAATCATGAGGCGGGGCGACCCTATGACGCCGGCATCCAGCAGCGCTTTTCCAAGGCGATTCATTGGGTCGCGGCGGTAGTTCTCGGCCACGCTGACGATAGTCCCGCTTTTTTCGGCTGCCTGGCGAATGCGATTGCCGGCGCGTACGGTCAGGCCAACCGGTTTCTCGATCATGGCGTGCCAGCCGCGTTCCAACGCTTCTTCGGCTACTGTATGGTGGTAGCGGGGGGTTGTCGTGATATCGACGGCCGCTACGCCCAGGGCTTCGAGCTCCTCCAAGGATTCGACAACCTGCGGGCGTACTCCCAGACGTTCTTCGGCATCGTCAGCCAGCGATTCTGCGTTGGCCCGAACGGGATCGCAGGCGCCAACCAACTCGAAGGGCGAGAGCCCGGCATTGTGCAGTTCGGCGAGGCCGTACAGATGGCGATGGCCCATTCCGCCGCAACCAACGATAGCGAGAGGGATCTTGTCCATGAGGAATCCTTTTTGGGGTTGTTGAGGCAGTCGAAATGCCTATAGATGCAGAGGCCGAGGCACGACTTGAATTGGTTCAGACGGCTACTCTTCGCTCTTGAGAAGCTGCACACTGGATGCGTAGAACAGGAGCGGCAGGGTCAGGTCCAACAGAGACCAAAGCCAGCCCTCAGAGTTCGCAGGGTTGGAAAACTGGAAACCAATAAAGTTGTAGAGAAGGCCGAAAGACAGTGCGATTCCAGAATAGAATACTGCGTTTGCTTCGAGGTATTCCCTGGTAATGGCTTCTTCAGAAGATGCATTCACAGATTGTTTGCGTTGGTAGGCGTAGTACACCACGATAATCATGCCCAAAACGAGGAGGGGATCAAGGATCCGATAGACTGTATCGGCTACGCCTTCGCTTTTGGGGTCGTAGAACTGGGACGCGATGTATTGCACATAGGTCACAACGGCCAAGACTCTAAGGTAGATAGACAACAGCGACTTCATGCTCCTCCTCCTTGAGAAGACAGTAGGCAGCGGGGCTCTATGAACTCCACTGCTAAAAGTATATTTTTGGCTTCAGAGGGGGACCCGAGTCCGATGCAAGACAATCAGTAATGGTTCTTTGCAGGCTGCACACTGGTTGAGATCAGTCAACAAAATATAACGCATTCACTTGGCTATGGAAAGGCGGTTCCGCCGCGAGCATACGCGGATGCTGGTCTGTTCAAGGTCGAGAGACTCGCTCAATTGGATTCACCAAAGTGGAGATGGGCGATGGTAGTCTCCGCTTCCCAAACGCCCAGTTCGACGGTTGGCTTAAGTGATTCAATATCATATACGACTATTCGCAACTCGTAGTAACCGGAAGGCAGGTCAGCCGGGAATTCAATGAGGTGAAGCGAATCAAAAGGTTCGGACTGCTCTCCTTCTCCTGTGGAAGAATGATCCGGTCTCCAAAGTACATAGTCTTTCTGGAGGACGCCGCTGCCCTCATCGTTGTGGAGCCTCAGGGAAATTGCGAAATCAGTTCCCAGTTCGGGAGCGGTCTGCCACTGCAGTGCCAGCCAGAAGGGTCTGCCTTCTTTCAAAGAAAGCGGAGACTTTGACGACTGTTGCTGTCTGCCCTGGCCAGCGGCAAGTCCAGTGAGGGCTATGCCGCCATCGTAATTGACGGTCAGCGGATCCAGGAATTCGTATAATGTCCAGGGGCGGTCCAAGGAGATTTCGGTGTAGTTCCTGATTTGAAAGTCGGTGTACTGCTCTGTGCCCGCAGAAAGACCGTATCTGTCAAAAAGGACGGCGAGACGATGATCTTCGTCCCCAGCCCAAATAACATCGTTACTCCAGTCTACCACTTTCACTTCGAAAAGGGATTGGGACATCGTCAAGGCGGCTTCAATGTGGTGAGCAAAGTCGGGCATGGCCGTGTGAACAAGATGAACCGGAACCTCACCTTGATACAGGTATTCGAAACTGTATTGCCACAGGTAACCTGGGACTAGAAACACGGTACTTCCGTCTGACGGCTGGTTATTCACCACTTGAATGAGGTCGGTCCACCCTGACCCGTAGGCCCTCTGGATCTCGGGTGCGGATGCCCATTTGTGGAAATAGTCGCGATAGGTTAATACGCCCTGAACCAGGATGGTAAGGCCGACCAGAACCGCGAGGACAGTGCAGGCTCTGGCATGTGTTACATGGGTAAAGCGACGCCTGGCGAACAGGAAGGCTTCCCAGATGCCAACGGCTACGAGCAGATAGATGGCGGGTATCGCGCCAATCATGCGAATGGTATTGGGTGGGACGGAAGTTATTTCTCTTGCAAGAACAGCCGGAAGAATCAGCAAAACAAGCCATAGCAACAGCAGGCGATAGGCGGGCCGCTTTCGCCATTGCCAAGCTGCCGCCCCCACGCCAAGCCAGAAGAAGAGCGCCTGCCAGAGGTTCAACACGGGCTTTCCCACCAGATTGTGCCGCGGGAGAAGGTCGCCACGGAATCCAAAGGCCAGTACATAACCCCACAGATTGTTCAGAAAGGTTCCCAATGGGTTTCCCAAGTTGCGCTCGGTATCGAAGACCCACGTCTGTGCACTGCGCAGGAAGAAGTGATCGGGATTTCGTGCAAAGTGAAGGAGAATAGGCGCAGCAACCAGGACGGCAAACAATACAAAGATAGCTGCCTTCTGCCAATCTGCCCTGGAGGGCAAGGCGATTTGATGAAAGCGATTCGGAGGAGCACTCTCATCTTCATCTTTCCATTCGTTTTCAATTCTGACCCGGGGAAAC
Organism: Caldilineaceae bacterium; assembly: GCA_034428435.1. GTDB lineage: Bacteria > Chloroflexota > Anaerolineae > Caldilineales > Caldilineaceae > Bin5. The sequence continues at coordinate 5,201 of DAOUHY010000224.1, forward strand.
AGAAAACTCAGGCCGAACAGGAGGAAGAGAAAGGGGGTGAACCGTGCTGTAATGTACGTATAAGGCAGTAGACCGGTACACATGCCTGCCAGCGCGATTCGCCAACAGTTTCCAGACATTGCAGCTCGTAGGCTGTGCCCAGCATTAGTTTGTCCAGTTGACTTGTCGTTTGAGGAGTATGGCCGCTCATTGTACGACCACGCCCACCAGAGCAGGGCCAGGCTCAAGCTGAGAAAAAAAGGGAGGAAGCTGCCTCTGAGCGCAGTGCGCCCTATGACTGTCTGCCCAAGGGATACCGCCAGCAATCCGGCGCCTGCTCCGCCGATCAGGAGGCCGCGCCATGGCGTAGACCTGCCGCTGTGTTCGTCCTTTCCGAATAGTACCCAGCCCAGCCAGAAGAGAACAAAAACGGTGCCCGCGCTGATTAGTGCAGTAGGTAGACGCACTGCCAGTACGGTCCTTCCCAGGAACGAGGTCGCCAAGGCGATCGCATATACAATCATGCC
>DAOUHY010000225.1:0-2962 GCA_034428435.1 Caldilineaceae bacterium
CGGATTGGGCGCAATTGGCCCTGGTGTAGGTATCGGTCTGATTGGCGCCAAAGCGATGGAAGCGATGGGCCGCAATCCTGAAGTGACCAACACTGTGCAGACGAACATGCTGCTCGGTTTCGCCTTCTGTGAATCGGTCGCTATCTATGCGCTCGTTATCTCCCTGTTGGTCAAGTTCGTCTAAACCTGTCCTCAGTGGCCAGAGTTCAGTCATCAGTGACCGGTGTTCACTTCCAACGGCCTGTGAAACGACTGGCCCCGAACAACGAGCCACTGCAGTGTATCCAGGAGGTTGGCCTTGGACGCTCTCGATAAATTAGGTATCAGTTGGCAGTTATTGCTCTCGCAGATCATCAACTTCGGGCTGTTGATGGTTATTCTGCAGCAGCTACTCTACAAGCCGGTTCTGAACATGCTCGAGCAGCGCAGACAGCGCATCGCCCAGGGTTTGGAACAGGCCGATAAGGCTTCCAGCGCCGCCGCCGAAGCCGAAGCGGAGAAACAGGGCATCCTTGAAGAGGCCCGCCGCGAGGCGCAGGAAGTGCGCGCCCAGGCCACACGCGACGCCGAACGCATCGCCCAGGATGTCCGCAGCCGCGCCGATCAGGAAGCCCAGGAAATCCGCATGAAGGCCCAGGCCGACGCCGAAGCGCAGACGGCCGCCGTCATGGCCGACGCACGCAAGCAGATCGCCGATCTGGCCATCGCCGCCACCGAGCAGATCCTCGGCCGCGAACTCGCAAGCCGGGATGAACAGGAACGCTTTGTCGCCGACTATCTGGCCCAGCAAAACGGGAGCGGTTCATGAGCGAGCGCGCGACGGCCGAACGATACGCCCAGGCCATTCTCGAGGCTATCGTCGAGCAGTGGCAGACGACGCTGACAGAAGTCGCTGACGCCCTTGCGCAGGACCCAAAACTGGGCGCCAACGTCGACGCCGTCGAAGCCGCAATTCCCGACAGCGCCTCCCCGGAACTGCAAAACTTTGTCAAAATGCTCGTGCAGGAGGGGGATGCAACGCTCCTGCCCCGCGTCATCGCCGCTTTGGGCGCAAGCTTGCGAGGCGAGTCCGGACCGCAGTCGGCTGACATCACCAGCGCAATCGAGTTGGGTGACGACGCCCAAGAGCAGATTCGCCAGCGACTTACCCAACAATACGGCGAAGACATCGTCTTCAGCTTCGATGTCGACCCATCCCTGATGGGTGGCCTGCGCATCCGCGTCGGCGATCAACTGATCGACAACACCGTCGCAAATCGGCTGATGGCCCTGCGCGAAATGGTCGCGGCCTCAGTGCGATAAATCTGGATTAGGTAGTCAGATTCGGGTCCTGACGAACAGGCCGGCAGGCTGTCAGGTACCCTGAATTGGGAAAATACAATAAAGGACAGCGCTTATGGCAGTTCAGACTGAGGAGCTGACCCAGGAATTTACCGACCGGCTCAAGCAGCAGATCCTCAACTTCCAGCCGGCCCCCAGCCGCGTGGACGTGGGCGAAGTCGTCGAAGTCGGTGACGGCATCGCCATCATCTCCGGCCTCCAGGGCGTCATGGCCAGCGAGTTGGTCGAGTTCACCAAGACCGGCGTGCTCGGAATCGCCCAAAACCTGAACGATGATTCCGTTGGTATCATCATCATGGGCGAATACACCGAGATCGAAGAAGGTGACCTTGTGCGCAGCACCGGCCGCCTCGCTTCAGTCCCCGTCGGTGACCCGCTGATCGGCCGCGTGGTCAACGCCGTCGGTCAACCCCTCGACGGCAAAGGCCCGATCGATTCCACCGCAACCCGTCCGGTTGAGCGCATCGCCCCCGGCGTCGTCCTGCGCAAAGGCGTCGATACTCCCGTCGAAACAGGCATCACCGTCGTTGACGCCCTCATTCCCATCGGCCGTGGCCAGCGGGAGTTGATCATCGGCGACCGCCAAACCGGCAAGACCGCCCTCGCCGTCGATACAATCATCAACCAGAAGGGCAAAGACCTGATCTGCATCTACGTCGCCGTCGGTCAGAAGCAGTCAACCGTGGCGCAGGTCGTCGGTACCCTCGAAAAATACGGCGCCATGGATCACACCATCGTCGTGACCGCCTCCGCCGCCGACCCGGCCGCCTTGCAGTTCCTGGCGCCCTACGCCGGTTGCGCAATGGGCGAAGAATTCATGGAGCAGGGCCGCGACGCCCTCATCGTCTACGATGATCTCTCCAAGCACGCTCAGGCCTACCGCCAGGTGTCGCTGCTGCTGCGGCGCCCGCCCGGTCGCGAAGCCTATCCCGGAGATGTCTTCTACCTGCACAGCCGCCTCCTGGAACGGGCCGCCCGCCTAGACGAGGAGTTCGGCGGTGGCAGCCTGACCGCCCTGCCGGTGATCGAGACCCAGGCAGGTGACGTCTCGGCATACATTCCCACCAACGTGATTTCCATCACCGACGGCCAGATCTTCCTGGAGAGCGACCTCTTTTACGCCGGTATTCGCCCTGCCATGAACGTCGGCCTCTCGGTTAGCCGCGTAGGCAGCTCCGCCCAGACCAGCGCGATGAAAGGCGTGGCCGGACGCCTCAAACTGGAGTTCAGCCAGTTCCGTGAGCTCGCCGCCTTCGCCCAGTTCGGCTCCGACCTCGACGCCGCAACCCAGCGCCAACTCAATCGCGGCCAGCGCATTCAGGAAACACTCAAGCAGCCCCAGTACGAACCTTTGCAGTTGGACAAACAGGTCATGAGCCTCTTCGCGGTGAACAACGGCTATGTCGACGACATCGACGTCACTGATGTGAAGCGTTGGGAACTGGAAATGCACGCCTACATGGATGCCAACCATCCTGAGATTGGTCAGACTATCCTGCGTTCGCAAGACCTGCCCGATGAATCGGTCGATTCCCTGAGCCTGGCTCTGGAGACCTTCAACAGCAACTGGACAGGATCTGAATAAACCGTAGTTCAGTTGTCAATGACCAGCGCAGAAACC
>DAOUHY010000226.1:0-13675 GCA_034428435.1 Caldilineaceae bacterium
GGTCTGCGCGGCGGGTGTAGATTGAGCAGGTGAAGATTGCATTTAGGAGATTTCGCCCGTCTGCAGGATATGTTCAGAGCCCTGGCGCACCTCTGTGGCGACATCTTCCCAGCGAATATCACCGATCCAGAGCTGGTCCAGATACGGTCCCCAGTAGTCCAGCATCGTCTGATACCAGCCACCGTAGTAGGAGCCGATGGTGTCTCCTGGCCAGCGGAAGGTAGCCTGATCCTCGAACGCGTCGTAGAACGCCTGGCGGTACTTCATTTCCGGCGGTGACTCATTGGTCAGGAACTGTTCGCGCAGCTCTTTACGGGTCGGCTGCTGCATACCCAGATCGACAAGAATCTGCTGCCCTGGATTGCTGAGGCAGGCCCAAGAGATGAAATCGTAGGACTCCTGGGGATAGTCTGTCTGGGAGAAGACGCACAGGGGCGAGTAGTGGCCGTAGGATGTCTTCGTCTTGTTGTAGGGTACGGGGAATGTGCCCCAGTTGACGCCGGCCTGGTTGATGCGGCCCAGGGACCAGACGCCGATGTGCTGCATGGCTACGTTGCCGGCTTGGAGGCTGGTCTCGCCAGCGGCTTCGTATGCGGGCGATGGATTGACAAAGTGTTTCAGACCCAAATCCGCCAACCAGTTCATCGCCTCGATGAATGCATCCGAATCCATCGGCATGGTGCCGTCATCAGCGATAATCTCGGCGTCGTTGCCCCAGATATAGGTCGGGCGACCGTGACCAAAGCCAGCCCTAAGTCCGTACTGACGCACGCGGGCGGGATCGAAGTCAGAATCGTTGGCTGAATTGTCGTCCAAGTCGAAGGTGAGAACCTTGGCGAGTTCGATAATTTCGTCCCATGTCATCCATGCATCCGGCTCCGGATGGGGAACGCCGACCTCATCGAACAGGTCGATATTGAAGGCCATGAGCATGGCGCCACTGTCCCAGGGGATGCCCCAACGAGCGCCGTCGTAGGTTTGGGCGATCCAGACGTTTTCGACATAGTCGTCTTCGCTAAAATCAGGATCGGCCTCAAAGTAGGGCTCAAGATTGGTCGTCACACCCCTGCGTGTGAGGGGGCCGGTGGTGCGGTTGGCGTCAAACCACATGTCGGGTCCCGTGCCGGCGGAGATCATGATCAGCAGGGCTTCCTGGTGGGAGGCGCCGGCCACGGCGTTAATCTCGAACTCGATATTGGGGTTTGACTCCCTATACAGGGACATCTGCTGGTCCATGACGTTCTCAATGAACTGGCCGCCGCGGTTAAAGAAGTTCAGGGTAACTGCCTCGGCGGCTGCGTCAGTAGTGGTGCCGGCCGGCACGGGCGGCGCGCACGCGGCTAACGCAGCGACTGCCGTGCTGCCCGCGGCCAACTGCAAAAAGCTTCTTCGACTCATTTCCGTTCGCTGCATTGTTTTGCTCCTGGGAATGTGATGGGTGGAACGTATAAGGATGAGCCGCGTTCACTTGGTTAATCAAATGAACACGAAAGAGTTGCTCCTAGAAAATATTGCTGCCATGATATGCTGAACGACAGGGAAAAGCGGCGAATCAATAGGTCATGTCACGCAGATGCGGCGTCAATGCGCACTGGGTCCGACTGACACAAGGCAACGATTGCGTAACATCAGATGACAAATGGAATTGCTGGCAGAGTGAAACAGGGGTTTCAACCTGATTGCTGGAAGCGTTTTCAGGACAGAATCGGATTATAACAGGCCGACCAATGCATGCCAAAATCAGTTGGTCGGTACGGGCGCATTCCACCCGGATTGTTGGACGCGTCTTTTGTGAACAGCAGTTCATTTGATGGGGGATAGACTGCGGTGCGGTCACAGGTGCGATGGCCTGACAGGCTGGCATGCACTCTTGCGCGCAGTAATATGAGGTACACACACTGCCAGTGGATGCGCCGGATGGGATAGGAGGCAAAGGGGAGCCGCATTCTCGAATCTGAAGTATAATGCTCAGGAGAGACGTGAGCGCCAAGGCGCCAAGACCCCGTGCGCGCCTGGTGATCTTGGCGCGCTATCATGAACATATTGGTGATGAGAGGGTGAAAGATGAAGAATGGATTAAGCTCCGAAGAGCATCGTCAGCAGGCGGAAGAAGAAAAGGGCAGCATCGCCTTTGCGATCGTGACCGTGTCGGATACACGCACGCCGGAAACGGACCGCAGCGGAAAGGCCATTCGCGAGATGGCCGAGGCGGAGGGTCATCAGGTGGTTGCCACGCGCATCGTGAGGGATGAGCCGGAGGAGGTCGCGGCGGCGTTGGAAGAATTCAGCGGCAGCGGTGCGCAGGTCATCGTATTCAATGGCGGCACGGGCGTGAGCAAGCGGGACCGCACGTATGACGTGTTGTCGAAGGCGCTGGAAAAGGAATTACCCGGTTTTGGTGAGATATTCCGGATGCTCAGCTATGACGAAGTAGGGGCGGCGGCGATGCTGAGCCGGGCGACGGCGGGCACGTACCGGGGCTGCGCGATTATCAGTTTGCCGGGATCGACCAATGCGGTCAGGCTGGCGATGGAGAAGTTGATATTGCCTGAGATTCAGCATTTGGCGTGGGAGATCACGCGGTGACTAGATGCGCTGGCTGGAATTGAAAGGGGTAAATGGACAGAGTTCGGCTGCCGGGGTCACCTGACGCGCCCAGCCTTCGAGGTCGCTAAGCGACGGGGACCATGTTGCAGTTCCGAGGAATATTTTTTTCATAATATTCATTCTCACGTACAATAGGACGGCTTCCCCTGTCACAGATCGAATGCACTGAAGCGGGCTCAAGGCTCTGGTGCATTTCATGTTCATTGGCCTGCGTTCCTCAAGGAATACGGCTCCTTGTCCGGAGTCCGTATTCGTGAGGAAGGCCCAATTTACCGCGGAAGAGTGGTGAAATTCGATTGAGTTCCAATCGCATCCTTACTAAGGGCTTGACAATGACATTGCAGTCCCGTTTGCTTATTGGAATCCTCCTGCTCGCTCTGATTTCTGTGGCCGCGTGCGGTCGGTCTGATAGTGAGCCTACGACAACGCCGACAAAGACGTCAACGCCGGAAGGTGAGACGAGCCAGGCGCCGACGGACACACCGGTGCCGCCGACTGCGACCAGCGAACCGGCGACAGCCACGCCTGTGCCGGAGGAGACGGCTACACCGGCAGCGACGGAAGAGCAGGCAGACACGCAGCCGCCGCAAGCGGAAGAGGCCGGGGAGGGCGGATTCCTGCCGGCGACGATGGAGAGCCCTGATTTCGGCACGCAGGCCTTCCTCTGGTGGCGGCCGGAGGTGGCGGAGCGGGACTTGAATCTGTTACGCGAGGGCGGTTTTCATTGGGTCAAGCAGACTTTTGCGTGGGAGAACATAGAGGGTGCCGGGAAAGGGCATCTGGACTGGTCGTTTTCGGACAGGGTTGTACAGCAGGTGAACAGCGGCGGTCTGAAGCTGCTGGCGCGGATATCGATTGATCCGCAGAAGAGGGATTTCTGGGCGGGTCTGCCCCCGGCGAGCGCCGATCACTTTGCCGACTACGTTTTTGCGCTGGCGAGCCGCTACAGTTGCAAGCCGGAGGCGGTCGGCTGTATTCAGGCATATCAGATTTGGAACGAGCCGAATCTGAGCCGCGAGTGGGGGCACAAGCGTCCGAACCCTGCCGAATACATATATTTTCTGGGCCGGGCGTATGCGGCGATCAAGTCGGCGAACCCGAATGCGATCGTGATCAGTGCGGGGATGGCGCCCACGGGGGATGACAACGAGATCGCGATGCCGGACGACGTGTTTTACGAGCAGATGTACGAGGCGATGGGGGGGAGCAGCGAGGGATATCTCGATGCACTGGGGGTGCACGGCGTAGGGTTTGCGGCGCCTCCAGAACTGGACCCGGAGGTTGCGGCAGCGGAGGAGCGATACGGCGGGCACCGGTTCTTCAGTTTCCGTCGTGTAGAGGATATCCGGGCGATCATGGAGCGGTACGGGGACACGGAGAAGCAGATTGTGCTTCTGGAGTTCGGTTGGACTTCAGATCCTGTGAATCCGAGCTATCGCTGGCATGGCAGGGACGCGGGCATTGATTTCGACGTGCAGGCCGAGTATCTCCGGCGGGCGTTCGAATGGGCAGAAGCCAACTGGCAACCCTGGATTGGTCTTATGAGCATGATTACGATGCCCAACCTGGCGTGGCTGAGCGACGGCAATCCCGAGGATGAGGAGCAGTTCTGGTGGGGAATCATGGAGCCGAGCCCGTGTTGCGAGCCGCCAACATTCCGGCCGGCTTATTTGGAACTATGCCGGTACTTGAATGCGAGGGACGGCCAGCAGTGCATTCACGTTCCAGAAGGCCAGTAGCAACAGTTGTAAGTTTTCCGGCGGTTAACCGGTGATTTCCTGGAAGATTTGAATGGCGTCTTCGATCAAGCCGGCGATGAGATCGATTACGTCAGCGTCACCGGTCAGTGAAGTCAGTTCAAATGTGGAAGGGTCAGGCTGCCAGTTGCCGGAGGCGTAGAACCAGCCGAAGAGGCCGGCGGCGATGACGAGGGTGAAGAAGATACGATAGAGCAGCCGGCTGTGGCGATAGAAGCGGGGCATGGAGGTTGTGTAGGGCTCGGTTGGCGCGTGACCAGGGACGCTCTTGTCGTATTGAAAATGGTGACGCAGTATTGTCGAGTTGATTTTGCTATGGCGGCATGGATTTGCCAAATTCGGGGTCGGTGCTATACTCTGCTGTGCTTCTGAAGTGGCTGTTTCTTGACTGCGACAGTCCTAATTTGGGCGGGTAGCTCAGTTGGTTAGAGCGCGCGGTTCACATCCGCGAGGTCGGGGGTTCGAGTCCCTCCTCGCCCACCTCAGCACTTGTGTTTTTTCCTCTCACTGTGCCTCAGAGCCGCCAGTTATTCTGGACGGTGTTGCAGACGCCTCGCTTTCGAAATACTTCCTGGACTTTCCCGTAACCCCGCAGCATTCATTTGCATTTCGCCCCCCAGCAACTGAGAGAGCCGCGAGGGATCCAGATCATTCCTTCCATTGTCCTCAGATGAAAACAGTAAAGAAAACGGTCTACGAAATCATTGAAGAGGCTGAGCCGGGTAACCGATCAAGCGAAGTCTTTGACGTTTTCCTGATCACACTGATCGCTCTGAATGTCGTTGCGCTGATTGTGGGGACAGTGGAGGCGATTCACCGGATTTCTCCGCGCGCCTTTTATCTTTTTGAGGTCATATCGGTCGGTGTTTTCACGGTGGAATTTTTCTTGCGGGTCTGGACCTGCACGGAGAATCCGAAATATGGTCATCCGGTAAAGGGTCGGCTTCAGTACCTGGTCTCTCCGCTGGCGCTCATTGATTTGCTGGCTGTTCTGCCGGTCTACCTGGTCTTTGTCGTCAATCTGCACGGGTTAGACCTGCGTTTCCTACGGGTCGTGCGTCTGCTGGCCCGCATTGTCCGATTGGGCCGGTACTTCAGCAGCCTGAGCACGTTGGGCAAGGTAGTGCATACGAAGCAGGGTGAACTTGCGGCGGTTGTATCGGTACTCTTTCTGCTGCTGGTGATGACGTCGTCGCTGATGTTTTTCGCGGAACATCAGGCGCAACCGGAAGAGTTCGCCAGTATTCCCAGGGCGATGTGGTGGAGCATCATCACGCTAACAACGGTGGGTTACGGGGATGTGTTCCCGGTCACGGCAGCGGGGCGTGTGCTGGCGGGGATCATTGCAATTGTCGGCATTGGTTTGTTCGCGTTGCCTGCGGGAATACTGGGGTCGGGGTATATGGAGGAGCTGGCCAAAGAGGGGCAGGAACCGGTCAGGTGCCCCCATTGTGGTGAGGTGATTGATGAGTGGTGACGCACTTGCTGCGCCACCACTGCATTGCGAAGTGCTGATCCCTTCCTTTTTTTCTGCTCTCCTAGCGCCCGGTGAAATGCGGCTGGCGGCGCTGGCGGAAGGCGGAGACGCCTTCTTCGGCGTCGGCGGTGTAGGCGGCGAGGCTGCCGGCGAGAGTTTCGAGGACGACGCCGTTGTCAGCGCTGGCTGGGATGGCGGCGTCGATTAGCTGTTTGGTCATCTGGACGGCGACGGGGCCGTTGGCGGCTATGGATTTGGCCAGGTCGAGGGCTCGTTCGGCAAGCTGGTCTGCAGGTACTACTTCGTTTACAAGTCCCCACTTTTCGGCCTGCTCGGCTGATATGCGATCTCCGCTGAAGATCATCTGTTTGGCGCGGCTCGGTCCGACGAGTTGCGGCAGGCGCTGCGTGCCGGCCCAGCCGGGAATGATCCCCAGCTTTACTTCAGGGAAAGAGAGCTCGACGCCTTCGGCTGCGAGGCGCAGGTCGGCGGCGAGGGCGAGTTCGAGGCCGCCGCCGAAGGTGTAGCCGTTGAGAACGGCGATGACGGGTTGGGGGAGGCGGGCGTAGCGGGCGAAGATGCGGTGGCCGTCGCGGATCCAGCGGCGTCCCATTTCGAGGGGGGAGAGGTCGCTCCATTCGTAGATGTCGGCACCGACGCAGAAGGCTCTGCCGGTGCCGGCGAGGAGGACGACGCGGACGTCCTGGTTGCGGTCCAGTTCATCGGCGTAGGTTTCGAGGGCTTTGAGCATTTCGGCGTTGAGGGCGTTGAGTTTGTCGGCGCGGTTGAGGACGACGGTGGCGACGGGGCCCTTGTATGAGAGTTGGACCAGGTTGGTGGTCATGGGGTTACCTTTTGGTGGTGTGGAGAAAACTTCCCTTTCCGCGAAGGCACGCGAAGGGGCGCGAAGAACACCTTTCATTCCGCGGAGGGGATTGGGGGCGTCAGGTGGGAGGATAGCACATTAGTCTACGAAGATGATATCTGGGTCGGGCTGGTTGCTGGCGTTCAAGGCACCGATGGGGATGGCATCGGGCAGTGCGGTCATGACGCGACTCGCCTGATCGGCGGCGATGACAGCCACCATGCCGATTCCCATGTTGAATACCCGGTAGGATTCTTCCCGTTCCATCCCACTCCATTCGAGCAGTTTGCGAAAAATCAGAGGGACCTCCCAGCTGCGGCGGTCTATGCGGGCGCGCAGGCCGGATGGGAAAACGCGAGGGATGTTGTCTTCAAGGCCGCCGCCGGTGATGTGGGCCAGGCCCTTGATAGCGATCCCGGCTGCTTCCAGTTTCAAGAGAGGGGGCAGATATGAGCGATGCGGGGCGAGAACGGCATCGATCAGCGGGACGCCGTCTTCCAGCGTCTGATGCAAGTCGCGGTTGGCGAGGAGGCGACGGATGAGGGAGTAGCCGTTGGTGTGGGGGCCGCTGCTGGGCAGGCCGTAGAGCAGGTCGCCGGGTTGCATTTGGTGGGGGCGGGGCAGGAGGGCGTCCTGGTCGACCAGGCCGATGATGGTACCGGCGACGTCGCAGGAGCCGGGTGTATAGACGCCGGGCATTTCGGCGGTTTCGCCGCCGAGGAGGGCGCAGCCGGCGGCGCGGCAGGCTTCGGCAATGCCGAGGACGACGGCGGCGACGTTTTCGGGCACGAGTTTGTCGGCGGCGATATAGTCGAGGAAGAAGAGGGGGCGGGCACCCTGTACGAGGATGTCGTTGAGGCAGTGGTTGACGATGTCGAGGCCGATGCCCTGCCAACGGCCGTGCTGGGCAGCGAGCTTGACTTTGGTGCCGACGCCGTCGGTGGAGGCGACTAGCAGGGGTTGGGCGGGCAGGGCGGTGAGGGCGAAGAGGCCGCCGAAGCTGCCGACGTCGGCGCGGACGTCGGGGGTGAAGGTTGAGCGCACGGCTGACTTCATGAGGTCGACGGCGCGGTTGCCGGCGTCTATGTCGACGCCGGCGGCGGCGTAGAGGCTGGAGGTTTGAGACCCGAGGTGAACCGCGCTAGGCGGTGGATTTGCACTTTGGTTGGAATCTGACATGGCGGCTCGCTAAGGGATAGAGGAAAGTGGGGACCGAGTCGAAGCACTTACCTGACAACCAGGAAAGCCTTCATTCGGGTGAAGGCAGGACTTTCTATGCAGTCTCGTTTTCGGTTATCTGTTGCTCAATTTCATCTCTGTTGGAACGGTAGTAGGCCCAGGCATTGGTCAGATCCTCAGCGCGCAATCGAGGATATGCTTTGCGTAATTCCGCTTCGGTACTTCCCAGTCGTCGGGCCTGCACCAGGAGCCATACTGGAATGCGAGTTCCCGCGATGCACGGGTCTCCTCCCATCACGCCCGGCCTGCGTTCGATTCCAGGGGAGGATCCTGTTTTGTCCTGAGTTTCCATGGATGTATATTAACCGATTCTGAAGCCGTCAGGTTGGATATCGGTACTCGCAGTTTTGCAGGATTCGTATGTGACATACATTCTGGCCATTGCGAAGACTGCATTTGGGATTCGGTGTAATCATATCAGAGTACGGGGTGATCGTCGTACTCGAAAACGTAGCGGGGTTCGGTCCGGTATGTTGGAGAGTTCTCGTACATCTCGCTGGTAGGTTACAGGGTTGCGCAGGCTGGCGGAATGGGTGGCATTAAGAATGGAATGAGCGCAGGTCGCGCCTGCCGCCGGAATGGAGGGCTGCTCTCGACGCTTTTCCGGCGTGACGGTCATTCAAGGGCGAGGGCACCCACAAGGGGTGCTCCTACGGGGGAATGCGGGGCGGCGCGGTTTGGCGGGCGGAACTGGGCACACACGAGGGGTGCCCTTACGGGGGGTTGCGGGGGGCGCGGGGGGCGCGGGGAGCTTTGGGCGGTTACTCGTACTTGAAGCTGCGAATGCCGATGGCAAAGAGGACGACGGCGGCGGCGAGGAGGACTGCGATTTCCGGGAGGACGTCGGGGAAGCCGCCGTTGTACCAGATGAGATCCTGGAAGGCGTCCATGGCCCAGGCGACGGGGGATAGGTGGCCGATGGTCTGCATGAATTGGGGGACGATTTCGAGCGGCCACCAGGCGCCGCCCAAGGGGGCGAGCGACAGGGATAGGAGGAGGACAAGGCCACTGGCCTGACCTTCGCTCTTGATCCAGGGGGCGAGGGCGAAGGTGAGGGCGGTGATGCAGAGGACGAAGGCGGCCATGACGGCGAGAAAGGCAAACGGGCTGCTGCCGAATTCCATGCCGACAGCGGCGCCGACGGCGAAAACGATCGCATACTGAATCATGCCGAGCGTGAAGTAGACGCCGATCTTGGCGCCGAGGATCTGTGCGCGGGAGAGAGGCAGGGCTATCAGTCGCTGAAGCGTCCACTGGCGGCGCTCGCGCAGAAGGACGGCCATGCCGCCGAGGACTGTGAACATGACGTACAGGGACCCCATGCCCGGCGCAGACTGGTTGAAGCCGTTATCGATGACGCTGGTGCTGTCACCGTCTGAATCGGCGACGCGGAAGCTGACCGGGGACGGTCGGTCCGTCAGCAGCTGTTGCGAGCGAGAATAGAGGGCGCGCAGGAAGCTGTCGCGCGCGGCTCCTTCGATTGGAGGCAGTTGTGCGGCAGAGGTCAGGTTGTCCAGCAGGGCGCCGGCCACGCCGGGTATCATGGAGGCAGTGCTGGCGCGCTGGAGGACGGCGTTGAGGCTTTGCAGTACGGGGTCCGGCTGCATTGGATCGGACAGGGAATAGAAGTCGACGGCAGTTCTTTCGAAGTTCTCCAAGGCGTCGGCGTAGCCGGAGGGTATGACTATCAGAGCACTGGTCCGGCCGGACCGTGCGCGTTCAATGGCGCGCTCCAGCTGCAGAGGTTCCTCGCCCAGCCTGCAGAAGTCTTCTTCGTCGTTGTCGAGCGGGCAGAGTACGAGGGCGTCGTTGGCGGCGCTGAGGTCCTCGATCATTTGGGCGGACATAGCGCTCCGGTCAAGATCGATCAGGTCGACCCGCAGCCGGGTCGGACCGCCGCCGCCGATTTGGCCGATACTCCAACCGACTACAAGCGTGAGGAGTACGGGGATGACGAGCAGGCCGGGAAGGTTGCCCCGTTGCGAGAAGAAGATTTTCAGATCGTTGAGGATGATGGTCAGGATTGATCGCATTGCATAAGGCTGTCAGATGCGTAGTTTTGCGGCGTTGGCGTCATTCGTGCGTTGTGCAGGGGGTCACAGGTCCAGGCGGCGCTTGAAGAGCCACGCTCCCAGCAGGAAAAGCAGGATGCCCTGACCGAAGAGCACAAGCAGGTTGAGTGCGAAGCCGGTCTGGGCATTGGCCAGTTGCGTGAATGCGTCCACGCCCCAGTAGATGAGAGAGAATCTGGCGGCCTGGTCGGGCAGGGCGAAGCCGAATGCGCCTCCCAATACGGCCAGAGAGATGTTTATCATCGGTCCGAAGAGGTTGACCTGCTCGGGCGTCCTTGCCAGACCGACGACAAAGACACCCAGGCCGGTTACACAGAGTGACAGAGCCAGGGTCACAACGAGGATGGCGGCAATGTTTGTCCCCCAGATGAGCGTTGGCTGACCGATGACAAGGGAGGCAATCAGGGTCAATGCGGCCAGGAGAATCAGGATCTGGAGGAAGACGATGACAAGGTTTCCCAGCAACTTACCTACAAGCAGGAAAATGCGGGGGGTAGGCGAGACGATCATACGTTGGAGCGTCCAGTTTCTGCGCTCCTGGTAGATGGACTGGATGCCGAAGACGCCGGTGAAGAGGGCGAAAAAGACAGCTTGCGATGCGCCGGTGGGGACGATTATGCGGGAGAAGGGAGGGGCTTCCTGGATGGCCTCCAGCGGTTGTTGGGCGGAGTCGATGTTGTTGGCGCCGGGTGTGATCAGGCATCCGAGAGGTGCGAGAGCGGCGGCATCCAAGTTTTGCAGGTCGGTTGAGAGCGCGGACAGGTCAACCGCGCTAAGATCGATTTCGCCGCGTACGATGCCGTCTACCAGGGCTTCTACAGATGTTTCCAGAGTCGCCCCAAGCGCGACGCCGACGCGCACAAACTGGTTGACTATCCCGACAACGACGCTGTGGACGATACTTGCAGAGATGGGCAGGGCGCCGCTGGCGTAAACCTCAACAGTTCCTTCTTCACCGGCAGCCTGGACCCGGGGTATGAAACCGGCGTCGAAGGCAAACGGGGGCATCACATGGCTGCTGAAGCCTGGCGGGATGATGACGGCGGCGGCGAATTCTCCGCTGTCGACGGCGGCGCGCGCCTGTTCGGCAGTGTCCATCGCCGTTGCATCGAGCAGATCGTCCAAGGACCCGAGCGGGGCAGCAGCGGCTGTGCCGGCGCTCTCGGATTGGTCAAGCAGGCTGCATTCCAGCTCGGACAGGTCGAATCCCTGGGTCGCGGTTGTGCCGGGGCTTTCGACCGGTTGCGAAAGCAGGATGGCGGTCAGTTGATCGCCGAAGTTGAGCGCGGCGCCATCGGGCAAGGGGGGGAGGAGCGCGGCCGGGTCGGTGGGACCGGCCCCCAGGTTTGGAAACTGATCGGGTAGATTGAGCGTCTCCTGCAGGTCGACGCCTTCATCCAGATTGACTACGGCTACTGTGATGTCGGCGAAGTCGGGGAGCCCGGAGTCGCCGTCGCCGCCGCCGCCGAAGGCCATGCCGATAATGGTAGAAAGCACGAGCGGCGTCGCGAACATGAGGAGGATCAGGTTGCGATCGCGAAAGGTTACGTACAGTTCTTTGAAGGCAACAGCGAGAATCTTGCGCATCTATCAAGGCGGTCTGCGGGGGAAGGGTGGGCGATGGTTGCGGGCGGCGGCGCGGTCGTCACGCCGGTAGGCGGACTTTGGCGGGGGCGGCTAGTCTCGCAGGGCGCGGCCGGTCAGTGCCAGGAAGACCGCCTCAAGATCGGGCTCGCGCACGGCGACAGATTGGATTTCGACGCCTGCCGAGTCGAGTTCCTGTAGTATCTGCGGCAGCGCGGTGCGGCCCCGTTTGGCGAAGACAGTCATAAGGGCGGGCATGGACTCACTGCTGTCGTCACCGAGCTGCTCGGTTGGGTTGTAGAGAACTCGGGTGACGCCTGGGGTCTTCTGTTGGATGTGTTCGAACAGCGTCTCAGCAATCTCCTGCTCCCCTATTGTGAATTCCAGCCGGTCCTCTTCGCCCACTTGCTGCGTCAGTTCGTCTTGCGTTCCCATGGCGATGATTTCGCCATGGTCGATGATGGCGACGCGGTCGCTCAGCTCCTGGGCCTCTTCCATGAGGTGGGTGGTGTAGAGGACGGTCATGTCCTGCTCGTCGCGCAGCAGTTTGACGGTGTCGAGGATGCGGCGCCGGCTCTGGGGATCGATGCCGACGGTGGGCTCGTCCATATAGATAAGCGGGGGGCTGTTGAGGAGACCGGCGGCGAGGTTGATGCGGCGCTTCATTCCGCCTGAGAATGTGTCGATGCGATCATTCTGGCGGTCGGCGAGGTCGACGAATTCGAGCAGCTCGTCGACGCGGCGGTTAAGCGCTTTGCCGCCCAAGCCGTACATTCTGCCGAAGAAGGCGAGATTCTGGCGGGCGCTGAGCTCGGGATAGAGGGCGATTTCCTGGGGAACGAAGCCCATGAGGCGCTTGGCGGCCATCGGTTCTGCGGTGATGGAGTGGCCGCCGATGGTTGCGTCGCCTGCGGTAGGCTTGACAAGGCCACTGATCATGGAGATCGTGGTGGTCTTGCCGGCGCCGTTGGGGCCGAGCAGGCTGAAGATTTCGCCCTGGCGGATTTCAAGGTTTACGCCTTTGACGGCTTCTATAGTGGAGCCATCGGGGCGGCTATAGGTTTTTCGCAGGTTGCGGGTCTCTACCATCGTTTGCATAGCATCGCCTCATGAGTACATACGGCTGAAGGCGGGAAGAGTTTCAGCGGGGTAAGCAGTTCAGAAGCCGGGAGCGTCAAGGGAGTATAACATGCGGGGGAAATTGCTGTGGAGTTTGTACCTCTGTTGGGGTACATCCCAATTCCGGGGTGGGAACAGTCTGGCCGGGAATCAGTGGCAGCGGTGGCTGGCGTTGTTTGCCGTCTTTGGGCGAGACGCCGTGCAGGCGCCTGGCCCGGCCGTCCGGTGGCGTCCGTCGGTTGGGTCGGGTGCGAGGGCAGGCACGTAAGGGGATCTGATGGGACTGGCGGGACGTGGTCGGGCTGGACACCTTCGATTAGGCACCTGTTACGAATACCGACACCCGGTTGATGAGGCATGTTGTTGGGGGGGGGCGTTGCGGGGGCGGAGCCCCGCACAAGGGAGGGCTGACTAGGCCCGACCGCCCAAAGGCGAGGAGAGAGGAGTGAGAGGACGGCGCAGGCCTCAGGGACTGACGGGAAATGGACTGTGCGGGGCGGGTGCGGAGGGAGTAGGAGCAAGGCGAAATGTGCGCGGCTATTTTTTGCTTACTGGTGGGAAGGGAAGTACAATTGTGCAGGCAGTCGGCTCCCCTTTGCCGCTGCCTCTTTCCATATGTCGATAAGTGACAGCGCATGATGTTCTCCAAGCTTGCGTCGGACGGCATCCACCTACCGGACATGAAGAGATGACAGTTACCTGTTCGACACTCACACATCTTTCGTGCGGTCGATGTGGTGAGACGTACGATGCAGACCAGCTGATGAATCTGTGCCCGGCCTGCGGGAAGCCGCTGCTGGCGCGTTACGATCTTGGGCAGGCGGCTAAGACGCTGACGCGCGAATCTTTGCGGGAGCGTGAGTCTACGCTGTGGCGATATGAAGAGGTGCTCCCCATTCGGACGCGGTCGGCGCAGCTCAAGTTGGGGGAAGGGTGGACGCCGCTGGTGTGCGCG
>DAOUHY010000227.1:0-1536 GCA_034428435.1 Caldilineaceae bacterium
TCATAGTTCCAGCGTGAGAAACCGGCCAGGTCCATGACGTCGTACCAGCCCTCCTCGTCGCCGGGTTGGTAGGTGCGGAGTGTGTAACCGATGGGGACGTGGACGGCGGGCGGCGAGCCGAGCAGCTGCTCGGGCCAGATCATCTTCAACTGTTCCTTCTTTCTTTCCTCGCTCATGCTGTTTATCCTTTGATTCCTGTTATCACAATCCCCTGCAGGAAGGTGCGCTGGGTCACGAAGAAGATGGCGATCGGCACCAGTGTGGAGACGACCGTCATCGCCATCAGGTACTGTATGTCGACTTCGGTGCGCCCTTTGAAGCGGCTCAGGCCCAGCGTGATGGTGAAGAGCTGGGGCGAGTTGATGTAGATCAGCGGTGCGAAGAAGTCATTCCAACTATAGGTGAACTGGTAGATGGCGACAACAATGAGGGCGGGCCGTACCTGGAAGAGGAGGATGCGCCAGAAGACGGCGAAGCGGCTGCAGCCGTCGATGAGGGCGGCGTCGTCGAGCTCGCGGGGGATGGTGAGGAAGAACTGGCGCAGCAGGAAGATGCTGAAGGCGTCGCCGAAGAAGAGGGGGACGACGAGCGGCTTGAAGGTATTGACCCACTCCAGCCAGCTGAAGATCATGAAGAGCGGGATCAGGGTCACCTGCATGGGCAGCATCATGGTGCTCAAGACGATAATGAACAGGGTGGTGCGGCCAGGGAACTGGATGCGCGAAAAGGCGAAGGCGGCGATGGAGCAAGAGAAGAGAACGGCTACGACGTTGAGCGAGGCGACGAAGGCGGTGTTGGAAAAGAAGGTGATGAAGTCGCCCTTGAGCCAGGCCTCGACGTAGTTGGCCCAGCGGTAGGTGGGCGGGATCCAGACCGGCGGGATTTTCCAGATCAGGCTCTTGTCTTTGCCTGCGGTCAGCAGCATCCATACCCAGGGCGTGAGAAAGAGGGCTGCGCCGGGCAGGACCAGAATCCACAGCCAGACCTGGTGGGCTAAGGATCGCCACAGCGGCCCGGTTGGGCGTGTGTAGCTGAATCTTTTTTGTTCTACGAAGACGTTTTCGGTGCGCATTGTTTTTTGAGGAGAGAGGAGAGAGAAACCCCCTCTTCCGCTGCCTGCTCAGCCACCTCTTCGGCTGCTATCTGGCGGCTTCTCCTTCGTAGTAGACCCAGCGGCGGGACGAGTACTGGAATATGAGGGTAAAGGTGATGATGATTGCGAAAAGGACCCAGGCGGCGGCGGAGGCGTAGCCGAAGCGGATCTGCAGGAAGGCTTTGCGATAAAGGAAGAGGACCATGCTAAGGGTGGCGTTGTTGGGTCCGCCTTCGGTCATGATGAAGGCCTGGGTGAAGAACTGGAAGGCGTAGATGAGGCCGATGGTGACGTTGAAGAAGATGGTGGGCGTCAGCATCGGGATGGTGACGTGCCAGAATTTGCGGATGCTGTTGGCGCCGTCGATGGTGGCGGCCTCGTAGAGGTGGGTGGGGATGCCCTGGAGGCCGGCCAGGTAGAGGAGCATGTTGGCGCCGACGCCC
>DAOUHY010000228.1:0-36038 GCA_034428435.1 Caldilineaceae bacterium
ACCTGGACAGGCTGGCCCGTGAGGGCATCAACTTCACGCAGGCGTATGCGGCCACGCCCACCTGCGTGCCGGCGCGGGCGACGATCTTCACCGGTCTCAACCAGCGCCATACCGGATTTGTCGGCTACAGCGACCACATTGACTGGCACTACGACTGCACGATGCCCGGTCTGCTGGCCGAGGCGGGCTACCATACGCAGTGCGTCGGCAAGATGCACGCGCGCCCCTCGCGCAACCTGATGGGCTTCCACAACGTCGTCCTGCACGACGGCTACCTGCACCGCGAACGGTCCAAGCGGGACGACTACGGGCTGGTCGACGACTACACGCCGTGGCTGCGGGAGCGGCTGGGCCCGGAGGCCGACTACATCGACACCGGCGTGGGTAGCAGCGGCTACGCGGCGCGGCCCTGGGTCTACGACGAAATGCTGCATCCGACCAGTTGGGTCACGACGATGGGCATAGACTTTCTGCGCCGCCGCGACCCGACCAAACCGTTCTTTCTGATGCTCTCCTACCACCGGCCGCACCCGCCGCTGGACCCGCCCGCGGCTTTCATGGACCGCTATGTGACAAAGCCGCTGCCCGACCCGGTCATGGGTGACTGGGCGCCGGACTGTCTGCCGGTGCGCGGGCTGGACAACCCGGTCCCGACCGGTGCGGCGCAGCGGGACTACGCGCGGCGTGCCTATTACGCCCAGATCAGCCATATCGACTACAGCCTCAACCGCGTGTTCCAGGCGCTGTTTGAGAGCGGCGACCTAGGCAACACGGCCATCGTGTTCACCGCGGACCACGGTGAGATGCTCTACGACCACAACCATGTCGCCAAAGGCTATCCATTTGACAGTTCGGCGCGCCTGCCCTTCATTCTGCGGCTGCCGCACGCGGGCAGCCCGCACCACCAGACGAGACAGGCGGATGAGCCGTTGCAGGAGGTAAATCAGGTGGTCGAGCTACGCGATCTGCTCCCGACCTTCTGCGACCTTGCCGGATGCGACACACCGGCGCACGTGGATGGGCGGAGCATCCTGCCGCTAGCGCGCGGCGAGACTGACGGCTGGCGCGAGCATCTGCAAGGTGAGCACTTCATGAACGCGGATTCCAACCAGTGGCTGACCGACGGCCGCGAGAAGTATATCTGGTACACCCAGAGCGGGCGCGAGCTGCTCTTCAACCTGGAGGAAGACCCGACCGAACTACACGACCTGGCTCCGGCGCGACCGGAGCGCGTAGCCTTCTGGCGCGAGCGGTTGATGGCGGAGTTGGATGAGCGCGAAGAAGGGTTTGTGCAGAACGGAGAGCTGGTGAACGGTATGCCGCAGAGCCCGACGCTGGTCGATGCCGGGCACTTTCGGGAGCGGTGAGCAGCGATTGCTTTCAGTCGCCCCAGGAAGTCAAGCAAGGTACCAAAAGTTTGATGTAATAAGGAGTCGCGCCGAAACACTACAGATTGGGCAGTTTTGGAGGGATTTGCGTCAGACTAACGTAATTCCATAGAGGAATCTAGAGATTTCGTCTGTCTGGGTTACGGGCATTGAGCCTGCGATCCCATTACCGATACGCCAGAAAACATCGCGAGGGTCGTGCTGGACACTAATTCCAAGAAACGCGGCGAGCATCGACTTGAGAAACTGCGCGCACTTATGGGCAGCAAGTAGACGTGTTTGATGCCCCTCTTTGCCCGCTACTGATCGTCCCGGTAGGCAACTACACCATTTATTCCCTCTTTGGCGCGACCCTCCAAGCTAACAGCGAATCTGATCTCAAGGTATCGCCCGGTCACATGTCTGACAGAGGTTCAGGGATTCAACTCGAAGGAGAGAACTGCCCAGTGGTCATATTCAGATACCACGAATATCAGGGCCCCCAGATCCCGGATGTGATGTCCCACGAATGGTCTCCTCTTCTATTGGCTTGGGCGGATCGGGTAGCTGGTGGACTGATAGACACAGTTGACCCGGTCAGAGTTCTCATGCAGCCAGTCGACTGAAGCAACCATGTTAGCCGCATCCCTCTCACTCATAATCGTCAGTGGTATTTTCCTCTACTGCATTCGGCCGTATAAGTACAATTGGGCCGGTTGGCTTTCGGCATTGCCTCCCCTGGCTGTCACAGTCTTGCAGCTAAATACCGCTCTCCCATTTCTGGGTGGCGGCACAGGTGCAACCCCCAACCAGGAAGGGGTCCTGCAGAACGGCGCCATCCTTGTCGAACAGTATCGATGGATTGAAAGCCTGGGCTTGGAGCTTTCGTTCCGCCTCGACGGCCTCTCTCTGCTTTTTGGGCTCATCATTTCCGGCGTTGGCGCGGCAGTCGCCCTATACACGCATTACTATCTCGAGGACGACGAGCGCCAGGGCTACTTCTACCTTTCACTCTTCGCCTTCATGGCCTCGATGTTGGGTCTCGTCTGGGCCGACAATCTGCTGACTCTCTTTGTCTTTTGGGAAGGAACAAGCGTTACCAGCTACCTTCTCATCGGCTACTCCCACCGCTCGCCTGTCGCCAGAGGCGGCGCCCGTAACGCATTCATTGTTACAGCAGGAGGCGGCCTCGCCTTGATTGCAGGTATGATTCTGCTGGGCCAGCAGAGCGGCACATACACTATCAGCGAAATCGTTACACGCCCCGGCCTGACGGAACTAGACCTCTATCCGGCAATTCTGATCCTTGTCCTTCTAGGCGCTTTCACCAAGTCAGCCCAGTTTCCCTTTCACTGGTGGCTGCCCGGCGCCATGGCTGCGCCAACACCTGCCAGCGCCTATCTGCATTCCGCCACCATGGTCAAAGCCGGCATCTACCTTCTGGCCCGCCTTCACCCCGCCCTCAGCGACCATCCCATGTGGCTGTGGGCGCTGCTCACCTTTGGCGGCATAACTATGCTTGTGGGAGCTGTCACCGCCATCCGGCACTGGGATATGAAGGCCCTGCTGGCCTACGCCACGGTCAGCCAGCTCGGTGTCCTGACCACACTCTTGGCCTTTCGCAGCGAGGCCGCGCTGCTTGCCGTCGTCATCGGAATCCTCTCCCACGCTCTATACAAGGGCCCACTCTTCCTGGTAGCCGGAATCGTGGACCATTCAACCGGTGTCAGAGATCTGAGAAAACTGGGCGGGCTCAGGCATTCTCTGCCTGTGACCTCGGCCGTGGCCCTGTTGGCTGCTCTTTCCATGGCCGGCGTCCCGCCCCTAATTGGCTTCGTGTCAAAGGAAACCCTGCTCGAATCACTCTTTGAAGCAGGCGAATACGGCGCGCTGGCGGGGTGGATTGCGTTTGGCGCCGCGACCGTCGCCGGAGCTTTCTTCGTTACCTACAGTCTGACCCTCATGTGGGAAGCCTTTTTGCGACCCGGACCGACCAGTGATTCCGACGGCCCACCTCGGCAGGAATCACTTCAAGATGCTCCTACGCACGTCCATCACCATCCTGCCGGCCCGTTCGTGGCCGCGCCGCTGCTGCTCGTTGCCTGCGGCACAGTTGCGCCATTCGCTCTGCAGCCTCTCAACAGACTCTTTATGCCTGCGGCGGCTGCCATATCAGGCTCACCTGTTTCCAAATATGCGGCCCTCTGGCACGGGTTTACGCCTGTCTTTCTGACGAGTTTGCTGGCCATCGCAGCCGGCGTTTTGCTCTTCTTCAACCGGGCCTTCATGCGCAGAGAATTGGCCCGTTTTCCTGACGGTCTGCGCGGCGTCGTAGTTTTTCAGGTCCTGCTGGACTGGATCTACGCTCTGGGCCAGGTGACGGCCCGCTTCTCACAGGGCTATACTCTGGCGTCGCAAGCAGCCATCGTTTTGCTCGCTGCCACTGTTCCCGTTGCAGTGGCCTTGCCGAAGATTGCACCTGCAGACCTCGTTCCTTCCAACGATTTCATTCCCGGTGCCCCTGAAACAATACTGATTCTCATGATGGTTGTATCCGCATACGTTACAGTCGGCATAAGAACAAGCTTGGGAGCAATCATAAGCCTGGGGGTTGTTGGCGTTTCAGTGACCCTATTCTACGTGTTTTTCAGCGCGCCCGATCTGGCCCTTACTCAGCTGCTCATCGAGGTACTGTTGGTTGTCCTTCTGGTGATCGTCTTCACCAGGCTCTCGCCTGATATTCGACCGCCCATGCAGAAGCTGAAGCAAGCTAGAAATGTACTGGTAGCTCTTGCGGTTGGGGCATTTGGCTTCATTCTTGTCCTATTCAACTCCAGCGAAGCCATGCAGGCCGCTCAGTCCATCAGCGGCTACTTTCTGCATAATGCCGTGCCCGGAGGACACGGCACCAACGTGGTGAATGTAATTCTGGTCGACTTTCGCGCCATCGACACGATGGGTGAAATCACCGTTTTGGCCCTGGCGGCCCTCGGGGGATATGCCCTGCTGAACGCCCCTCGCGTCAATCTGCCCAAGTCGATTTCGCAGTCCAGGGAGCCAGAGTCAGGTGAGAATCCAGATGGAGGTATGGCCGTCGAAGCTGAGCGGTCAGGTCCCGAGTCACCTGCCGGTAACCGCGGCGCCTAGAGAACGCCTATTGCTCTCAGAAAACGCTACCCATGCCTGAACTCTATTTGCGTCTATTGAATCGTATTTTAACGCCGATACTCTTGTTGCTGGCCTTCTACCTGCTATTTCGGGGCCACAACTTGCCCGGCGGCGGCTTCATCGCCGGCCTTATGGCTGCCTCCGCCATTCAGCTTCAAATTCTGAGCCGGGGCCATAGGAGGGTACGGCGCACTTTCGGACCCTACCTGAACAATGGAATCGGACTGGGTCTGGCAGTCGCCATTTGCGCCGGCTTCGCCGGATTACTGGAGGGGACCTTCTTCAAAGGAATCTGGTTCAACCTGGACCTTCCCCTGCTGGCTAGTCTCAAACTGGGCACGCCTGTAGTCTTCGATCTTGGCGTCTTTTTGGTCGTAGCAAGTTTCACGACCTCATACCTTCTCGGGCTGAGCCGCGTTTCTGATACAGCCGCGCTTCAGCGGGATGAAACAGCCTCTCGCTTTCGTTACGACATGGACGGCCCCGTACAAGCGGACCCCGGCGTCGCACCTGGCACAAGGGCTGAATCATGATCTCTCTGCTTCTGGCACTTGCAGTTGGCAGCCTCTTCGCTTCCGGAACATACCTTATTTTGAGGCGTGGACAGATCAAGCTCATACTCGGGTTGGCATTGCTGAGCCATGGGGTCAACCTACTGCTATTTGGGTCCGGGAGACTCACCGAAGGCCGGCCCCCAATCTTTCTGGACAAGAATGCGTACGCTGAGACAATTGCATCGAGTCTGCCTGCTGACCCTCTGCCACAGGCCCTCATCTTGACGGCTATCGTCATCAGCTTCGGTATTACCGCTTTCGTCATCGTCCTCGTGAACCGACGCCATACGGTTACACAGACCGACTTTGTTCACGGCGAATACGTACCCCTCTTGCGGGAAGGGGATCCCTTCGATTTTTCTGACTCTTCTGACAGTGTTCAGTACGATTGGCTTGCTTACGAAGTAGACGAAGTCTACGACAGCGAGGAGCTGCTGCCTGACCTTCCCGCGATGCCCTCTTCTGAACGGGACGAATCGACCGCAATGGAGGAGGACAGCTACCAGTGGCCTTGAGTGCAAACCTGCTGGCTGTCCCCGTCGCTGCGCCACTTCTGACAGCCGCTTTCATACTCTTGTTCGCCCGCTGGGGTGGGCGGAGAAGGATAAGGCAACAGATTGGGCTGACGACTCTGGCACTGTGCCTGAACCTGGCGGCGACCGCAATCCTTTTTCAGGCTACCGCAGGACGGGGAGAAAGATACGTCTTGCAGCTGGGCGACTGGTCGGCCCCCTTCGGTATCACATTTTACGGCGATGGGCTTTCGGCAACGCTCCTGCTGCTAACGGCACTGGTCGCACTGGCGGTCTACCCTTTCGCAGTCGCAACTATCGATTACCACCGCGACCGCATGGGTTTCCATCCTCTGTACCTGTTCCTACTCATGGGCGTAAACGGTGCATTTCTCTCCGGAGACCTCTTCAATCTCTACGTCTTCTTCGAAGTCCTCCTGATGGCCAGCTTTGTACTGCTGACCATCGGTGCCCAGCCAGCTCAGACCAACAGCGGAATACGATATGTTGTCCTCAATCTGCTCGCATCGACCATCTTTCTGATCGCGGCGGGAGTCGCCTACGGGACTCTCGGCACTCTCAATATGGCCCAGATCGCCCAACGGCTGCCAATGGCTTCTCCCGCAGTACGCACGGTTTTTGCCGGCCTCCTGCTGGTCAGTTTTGGTAGCAAAGCTGCTATTTTTCCCCTCTTTTTCTGGTTGCCGGCCAGTTACCATACACCGCCCCCGGCAGTCACCGCGCTCTTTGGAGGCCTGCTAACGAAAGTTGGCATCTACACTCTCTTTCGTAGTTTTACTTTATTCTTCCCAGAACTCTTGGTGAGCTGGCAACCTATTCTCTTGACCATTTCGGGCGCAACCATGCTGGTCGGCGCGCTTGGTGCTTTGGCCCAGCCTGGAATTCGCCGGGTATTGAGTTTCCATATCATCAGCCATGTTGGTTTCATGTTGATGGGGCTCGCCGTCGCACAGAGCGGAAATAGGCTGGCGGTTGGGTTCGGTTTGGGCGCGGCAGTCATCTACCTTTGCCATCACATGATCATCAAGACCGCTCTCATAATGGCTGGAGGGGCGGTCGAACTACATATGGGCAGCGACCGGCTGGCCTCAATCGGAGGACTGGTCACCAGGCAACCTCTTCTTGCCTTTCTCTTCTTCATGTCCGCCATCTCCCTGGCGGGTATCCCACCCTTCAGCGGATTCGTAAGTAAGCTTAGCCTCCTCCAAATCACTCTCGACACCCGCCACTGGTTCGTGTCAGGCATAAGCCTCTTTGCCAGCTTGCTCACCATGATCAACATGATGCGCCTCTGGCGTGAGTCATTTTGGGGAGAATACAATCGTCCCAGCCGCGTTCCTTCCAGGATTTTGCAGAGCAGAGGCCGACAGCGGCTGATGTTGACACCCGTGGCCGTTCTGGTCCTCCTCAGTCTCGCACTTGGCATTTGGGGCGGGCCGGCCTTCCATCTGTCCATGAAGGTAGCCCAGCAAGCCCTCGACCGTGAGGCCTACATTGAAGCCGTATCGCCTTCGGGCCAGATCTCGACACCGGGTGCAGAACACCCTTTAGTCTCTTTGCAGGCATACTAATCGGACCGTCCGAAAGCAATGTCCGGCATGGCGGCACACCCGCTGCTGATATCGCGTTGAACAGAATGGTGACCGCGACAACACTTGCGCGTGGATGCGAAACTGTACGCATCTTGAAAATGGTGAGTTGAAACTCTTTCGATGCAACGACTCCTGGTCCTGAATTTGTTTATCTCCCTATTGTGGCCAATCCTTAACAACGACTATACGTTGGGGGCACTCTCTCTTGGCTTTTTTTTCGGCTTTGTGCTCATGTCACTCGTGCAGCGTAGGTACGGGCTCTACGCGATGCGTGCCGCCAGTTTTGGAGCCTTCGTATTGTGGGCCATCCTGCAAAGTAACGTGCAATTGGCCCTGAAGGTGCTGGCCAGTTCCGTCGGCTTTCACCCCACGATGCGTCCGGGCATAGTTGCCGTCCCACTGACATTGACCAACCCGTTCGACATAACTATGTTGGCAACAATCATCACTTTGACACCGGGCACTCTTAGTGTCGATCTGGGCGAGGATGTGTCCGGCCGTCTTCAACCGTACGGCGAACCAGAGGAGGATGCCATCGGCGTGGAATCAGAAGTAGATGATCTTCGCCCAGAGTCTGGTGAATGCCTGACTGAGCTGCCTGACCGCCAGACCGGGCCACGCGACAGAGGGGAAGCAGCTCTGCTCGTCCACGCCATTGACATTGCCGATCCGATTACATTCCGTGCCGGCATCAAGGAAGACTTTGAACGCCCCCTCCTGGAACTGCGCCGGCTGATTGGTGAGATGGACGCCGCCGATACCTAAAACTGGAGGACCGAGTTGAGCAACGACATCTTTGAACTGAGCTTGGCCGTCCTGATGACCCTGCTCTCTTTTTCGCTGCTGCTCTGCTTCTGGAGGCTCCTGCGCGGGCCAAACCTGCCCAATCGAACCGTAGCTTTTGACCTTATTTCCATTCACGCAGTCGGAATCTTTGTCCTTTTTGCGGTGAACAGTCACTCTTACGTACTCTTGGAAGGGGCAATCATCACGGCTGTGCTCGGTTTCCTGGGAACGATGATGTTTGCTCGCGCCTTGGAACGCTATCCCCACGCAAGATGGCTGGAGAGACAGCCCGGGGAAGACGAGAATACTCCGCCGCCTTAACTCTTGGCGAGGTGCACGTATGGACCCAACAGTTGTAAATCTGATCGTGATTTCGATGGCCTCAGTCGGGACGTTCTTTCTTCTCGTCAGCGCATTAGGCATTCTGCGGCTTCCGGATGTCTTGACGCGCATGCACGCCGCCGGAATCGCTGCAACGCTTGGCATCACCTGCCTGCTGCTTGCCACCGGCCTCCACTTCTTTGCCGAAGGACAGATGCTGCGCATGGTGGCCCTTATTATCCTCTTCTTCGTGACCGCCCCAATCGCAACAACCACCATGGCCAGGGCCGCCTATCGCACGGGCCGCGCAGACCTGTTCGTGCTCGCGCACGACGACCTCGCCGCACTCTCTCAAACTGTCGACGCGGAGACTAAGAATAGTTCCGGCGCCGACCAAGAGTAGCATCTTTGACAGGACAGGAGCGAAGACTTTGGCCAAATCCGACGCGGAGTTCGAAGGTAGTCTATACGGCGAAGGCTCAAAGTTGGACCTGATCCTGGTCGTAGATCTGGGAAGCTCTTCAGTGAAAGCTTCCGCCTACCACTTGGATGGAACCAGATTCGAGGAAACGACAGAGTATCTCAATACCGAGCAATCAGTAGATGGTACTTTCGATCCGCATGTCCTCACCGACCAGACGGAGGAGGTCATCAGCGACTGTCTCGCACGCGTCCGAATGTTCACGCAAAACGCCCGCTTCATCGCCGCCGCATGGACCAGCTTTGCAATGAGCTGGCTTGGCGTCGACTCCACAGGCCAACCCGTCACTCCGGTTTACACCTACTCTGACGCCCTCAGCGCTCCCTTCGCAGACACGCTGCGGAAGGAATTGGCACAAGAGGGGCGCCTAGAAGATTCGTGGCAGCGCACGGGAACACCCATCCACACAGCATACGCGCCCGCCCAGCTCCTCCGCCTGGCAGCAGAGGAACCAGACCTCGTGAATCAGGTCGCTTGCTGGCAGACACTCGCCGCAAGCCTGTTCGCGCGCTGGCGCGGCCAACCCCACGCTCCAATCAGCAACAGTGAAGTTGGCTGGACAGGCATGCTAAATCGTCAAAGTCTGACGTGGGATGAAGAGCTTGTTGAACGAGTAGGTGTTAAGCGTGGACAGTTGCCCCCTGTGTTTGACTATGCGAAACATCTCGTTGGGCTGGCCGAACCCTGGGCCTCGAAGTGGCCAGAGCTGGTACAAACTCCCTTCTTCCTGGCAGTGGGTGACGGTGCCGGCGCCAATCTCGGCAGCGGCTGTTCCGACAACACGCGCATCGCTCTGACGATCGGGACCACGGGTGCAATGAGAGTCGTTCTGCCCAACGAATCTCGGCGCCGAGAGTTTGGCGGCGGAGAGAACAGCATGCAACAGGTTCCCGCCGGCCTTTGGAGCTATCCCATCGATAGCAAGCGCTGGCTGGTCGGCGGTTCGCTAACTGACGGCGGTTCCCTCTTTTTTTGGCTACACGAAACTTTGGCCGTTGAGGACCCGAACACACTTCTCGCCACAGCCGCCGACCTCCCAGCCGACGGGCACGGGCTTACAATCCTTCCCTTTCTCCGCGGCGAACGCGCCCCCGGCTGGGCCACCGAGGCCGCCCTCACCATCAGCGGCGTCTCACCGGCAACCACACCGGCCCACATTATCCGTGCAGCATTTGAAGCCGTGGCTCTGCGTTTCCGCCTCATCTACGAACAACTCCGCCCTCTCTTGCCACCCGCGACTGAAATCGTTGCAAGCGGCGGCGTCCTTCAGAATAATCAGCTTTGGCGCCAGATCCTCGCCGATTCCCTCCAGATTCCCGTGCACCTCGTCAATGTCGATGAAGCTACGAGCCGCGGTGCTGCTGTCCTCGCCCTGCAGGCGCTGGAACTTCCCCTTCCGCCCGACCCGCCCACAGTTCACACTGCAATGCCCGACAGGAATGCAGGTGCTGTCTACGCGCAAGCGTTGCAGCGTCAGCAAGAACTATACGATCGGGTTATCGCCGGCTCATAGTGGCAAGAGTTTCGATTGCAAGACGGAGAAATGTACTTGGTGAAACGGGGTAGTCTCCTGCCAGAACAGCGCAGATCAATTGAGCTGAACGAGGACTCTTTGGACGGGTTGATTTTTTCTGCTCGTGTCAGTCCCCTGCCACCCTGGTCGCCGCGCCCACTCTGATTCCGTCAGGAGTCTTGCGCCAGACGTAGAGTGCGGCCAGGGCAAGTACGACGTAGACGATCGTCACAACCGCAAAAACCCCTCGCATTCCAATTAGCGGGTAAACGGCCGCCCCCAACATCGGCGCCACCATCCGTCCTGCAGCGTTGACGCTGTTGCTCAAACCGAACGTTGTCCCGTGCGAGCCTTCAGGCGTCCGCAGGTTGAGCAGCGCACTCGTCGCCGGCATGATCGCGCCAGCACTGACTCCAATCAGGGCCTGGAAGAAGAGCAATTGCCAGGCATTGGTGACAAACGCCTGCGAGAAATAGGCCAGTATGGCAAAAACCGCGCCTGCCGTCAATACCTGCTCATGGCCAATTCGGTCGCTGAGCCGGCCCAGATAGATCGCGCAGACTGAACCGATTGCAGCCTTCGCTCCGATGCTCAGTCCCGACAGGACGGCTGCGCCTTCGCTCGAAGAAAGCAGATCGACAAAGAAAAATGCCAGGAGGGGCATCGTCACCGAGCGGCCCAGGCTCTGGAGAAAAGAGACCCAGTACAGTGACCCCATGTCGGGGGCCCGCAGTAAATTGCGATAGTTCGTCCAGAACTTGACCCGCCTCTGGACAGGGGGTGGTTCAAAGTCCTCCCTGACCCAGACAATGACCGCAACGCCCGCCAGCGCAAGCGCCGCGCCTGTAAACCAGAAACTGGCGCGGTAGCCGAACGCCTCGCTCACCAGCCCCCCGATTAGGGGACCCACCGCCGCCCCTACCCAAAGCCCCGTCTGAATCAGACCCAGAGACTCTCCGGACTTCTCCTTGGGGACAGTCGCGGCCACCATCGCGCTTGTGGCAGAAACAATTCCAGTCAGAAATCCTTGAAACGTGCGAATCAGAACCAGCTGTTCGGCGCTTTGCGCAAAGCCCATGAGCGACACCATCACCGCACCGCCGATTGTGGCCCTGATGAGCATTGGCTTGCGGCCATAGCGATCGGCTACCGCCCCCCACACGGGGGACGACAACATCATGGTCACAGCCTGAGACGAAAACACAAGGCCCGACCAGAACGCGACCGACCCTCTCGTGGCCACACCCAGTTCCTCCACATAGAGTGGCATGAAGGGATAGACCAGGCTGAAGCCAGCCACGGAGAGAACTTGCACCAAAAACAGGATATATAAATTCCGACGCCACTCTGGCATGTGCGTTCTCGCCTGGCTGACGGCTGGACCGGGCCCGCTGCCAACTAAACCGCTTTTGTAAACCGCTAAAGTGGGACGAAACTTATATTACCATAAACCTGAATATCGGACAAACAGCCCAAAATGATCCAAGCCGTCCATTGCCGGAGAAAGGCGGCTGAACTTCCTTCAGAACACCTGTGGGAACAGGTAGGCTATCATGCCCAATGTGATGTTATATGACGCGTGTGCAATCACGCACGTTGACGTGTTGTAACGATTCCTTACCAGGCCCAATATCATCCCCACGATGAAAACGGCAAGTGTCGAAAGGGTGATGCCGTACTGGCTGTGCAGCAGTGCAAACAATAGGCTGGTGATCAGCAGGCCAAATCGCGGCTGCAGCGCCCCACGGAACAGGGTCTCTTCCCCGATACCCGCGGCCAGGCCCAGCGTCAGAATGCCTGGAATCGACCCTAGCAGCGGTCCGATCAGGACCTCTGTCAACCGCTGTACGTCCTCATCCAGGCCCCACCCCGCCGCCTCCGCGACGATCTCCAGCGCCAGAATTATTGCCACCGATAGCAGACCAGTTCCTATGCCCACAGCCACTTCAACAGGGCGGGGCGCCAGCAATCCAAGCCGCTGCAGAGCCTGCATCCACCTTCGCCGTGTCAGCCAGCCCACGCCAACCACGGCCCAAAGGGCGAATGTAATCTGCTGCACCCATAGCGACACCAGCAGTGATCCACCGTCGGTCTCGGATGCCTCCGACATGTCCGCCAGCGTATCCAATCCAACGGCGAGCGTGACCGCCAGATTCATCACCACCAACATGACGAATGACGCGGCGACCGCATGAACGCTGCTCAGCGCATCGATCGGGGTCAGGTCCGCCAGCAGCCTACGAACTGGGGGCAAAAGGAACAGGGGCGCCGCCACAGCCGGCAACCAGATGCCCAGGCCCAGCGCATCCAGTCTATCCAGCACAGGTAGAAAATCAGCGACGTCGCCGCTCCCCCCACCCGCCGCGATATCAAGAACACTCTGCCTGAGTTCCTCGTTTGTCCTGATTCCGATCGCGACAGCGTGTAGTGCACCGCCGGCCGCCGCCATCGAACCGAATATGAATGTGTGAAAGGCATAGGTCAGCCCGGCAATCGTCTTGCCGGATCGTTCGTTCAGTCTCTGCTTGTCCGCCAGATTCGCTAAGAGGACAATCAGGAACAGGGGTACAAACAAGAGAACGGTCAGAATACTCTCAAACATTTCAGAATTCGCTCCAACTCATGAGTCCGGCATAGCTGTCCGACTCGAAGATACCGGGCTCCGATTCTGTCAGTGCTAGGGCAGTTGCATTTCCTGGACAAATTGGAGAGACAGACCGGATGGCACCGTTCCATCTCCACAGCCTGTCTATCTCAGGGTCAGTTCCCGATGTTTGATCAAGCCTTGACATGTACACACATGGATTATCTGGCCGCGGCTTCCGCGAATCCATTTCAAGACCTGGTCAGGACCTCTATCACATTTCAAGAGTCATAGCTTCCCTGCGGGCTTTACATTTTAACAGGTTTTCCCTAGAATGGTTGCAATCTTTCAGAACACCGATGCCCCAAGCACCTTGAATTTTTTGCCGGAGACGGTACTGATGAATAGCTACACCTATCGATTGGACGAAGAGACTGAAAGTCCGCACTCTGTCGAACAGTTGATTACCGACGCCGGTGATCAACGCGATGCCGGGTCGGACTTTGACTGGCAGGCCAAGCCTTCTCCCGATACCACAATGCCGCCCGTCTCCGCATACCCGCCCTCAACTACGCCGTTGACCAATCTCTCCATCGATGAGCTCACCGACTCGCCGGCAGTCTACAATCGGGAGCTCAGCTGGCTGGACTTCAATTGGCGCGTCCTCTACGAAGCGCTCGATAATCGCAACCCGCTCCTTGAGCGGCTCAAATTCATCGCCATCACAAGCAGTAATCTTGACGAATTCTTTCGCAAACGAGTCGGTGGCCTGAAACGTCAGCAGGCCGCCGGTGTAGCCAACCTGACTCTCCATGGCTGGACTCCAGATCATCAGATACGTCTGATTGCTCGCCACGTGCGTGCCATGGTCCAATGCCAGACCCACGCGCTGCTCAACGAAATCCTCCCTGGGCTGCGGGAAGAAGGTATGCGAATCGTCGCCTACGACGAACTGCCAGCTGACCAGCAAGACGAGCTGGCCGAATTCTTTCGCAGGGAGATTTACCCGATCCTCACGCCCCTGGCTGTCGATCCCGGCCACCCCTTCCCTTTCATAAGCAACCTAAGCCTGAGCCTCGCCGTTGAAATGCGCGACCCGGTCAACGGAGAGATCCGGTTTGCCCGCGTCAAGGTTCCGTCCAACCGCGCCCGTTGGGTAACTGTCAATGACTCACTCGATTTCGTGCCCCTCGAACAGGTGATTACCCACAACCTGGAGCTCCTCTTCCCCGGCATGGATCTGATCGCCGCCTATCCCTTCCGGGTGACCCGCAACGCCGACATCGCCCGCAGCGAAGAGGAAGCAGACGACCTCCTCGAAATGATCAGCGAGGAACTGCGCGAGCGCCGCTTTGCCCCCATCGTTCGCCTGGAAGTGGCCGAGTCAATGCCGGAAGACATTTGCACAATCCTGATGCAGGAGATGGATCTGCACCACACAGATGTATACCGCCACGAAGGCCCACTCGGTGTAGCCGACCTGTTGCCGCTTACCGATGTCAACCTGCCCCATCTCAAGAACCAGCCCTGGATTCCGCAGACCCATCCCGCCTTTTCCGGTGTCGGTAGCCTGACCCGGCCAGCCGATATCTTCTCCATCATCCGTAAGGGCGACATACTCGTCCATCACCCATACCACAGCTTCGCAACCAGCACCCAGGCCTTCATCGAAGCCGCGGCACGCGACCCGCAAGTCCTCGCCATCAAGCAGACACTCTACCGCACAAGCGCCGACTCCCCGGTCGGTCGCGCCTTGATTCAAGCGGCCGAACGCGGCAAACAGGTAGCGGTCCTGGTGGAGCTGAAGGCCCGTTTCGACGAGGAGCGCAACATAGAATGGGCGCGAACTCTGGAAGATGCCGGCGTCCACGTCGCCTATGGTCTCGTCGGCCTCAAGACGCACACCAAGACGACTCTTGTCGTACGCGAGGAAGAAGAAGGGATCCAAGTCTACGCTCACATCGGCACCGGAAACTATAACCCCAAGACCGCCGGCCTATACACCGACCTGGGCCTGCTCACCGCCCGGCCCGAAGTCGGGGCCGACCTGATGGACCTCTTCAACTTCCTGACGGGTTACAGCCGCCAGCGCCACTTCCGCCGCCTCCTGGTTGCGCCTGTCAACATGCAAGACAGATTTGTAGAACTGATCGATACGGAAGCGGCCAACGCCCTTGCCGGCCGCGCCTCCGGCATCGTCGCTAAAATGAACGGACTCGACGACCCAATAGTCGTCCAGGCCCTCTACCGCGCCAGCCAGGCAGGCGTTCCCATCCGCCTCATCGTGCGCGGCAACTGCCGCATTCAGCCTGGCATCGAAGGGCTCAGCGATAACATCGAAGTCATCAGCGTGATCGGCCGCTTCCTTGAGCACCATCGCATCTACTCCTTTGTCAACGATGGCGAGCCCCTCTACTTCATCGGCAGCGCAGACTGGATGACACGCAATCTGACTGCCCGCGTAGAAGCCATCGTCCCTGTAGAGGAACCGGCCCTGCAGGAACAGTTGCAGCGCATACTCGATTGCTGTCTGGAAGACCGCCGTCAATCCTGGACTCTGCAGGGCGACGGTCTGTACCACAGGCGCGAAGAACCTGAACTTTCAAGCTACACGGCCGCAGTTCAACGGGATGGCGATGTCCCGGCCGCACTCGACGCACTTGAGACGGCGGCAACCCGCCTCCAGAACGGCATATCCAGCGCTGCCCGCATCTACGGTTCACAGCAAGCACTGATGGACTGGACGCAGCACAGCCTCGGACAGATCTAGACCCGGCCGGTTTCCTGGCGGCCGCTCTCTTCTCATCCATTCTCAACCAGTTGCCGAGTTATTTGCCCAAGACTGCAAACCACTGACCACTGCGGTTCTGGGCATTTGGGCCTACGGGCCCCCCTTGTGCAAGGGCTGCGCCCCGGCAACGCCTCTTTCTACACCATGCCACCTTGGCTCCGCGGGGCTGGCATTATGCTTGCGTTTGCCTTCCTCAAGACCTGCAGGCAATTCATTCCACTGAGAGCATGATTCCCACGCCGGACCGCCTCCACGCATATTGGGGTCGCACGCTGACAAAGCGGGCGCATCCCAGATTTGGGGTGGGGATAGTCTGGCGAGGAATCCATGCCCGCGGTGGCTGAAATTGTTTAACGTTTTGTGGCGAGACGCAGTGCAGGAGCCGGGCCTGGCCTTACGGGGGAGTCCGTCAGTTGGGCGTGCGAGGGCAGGAACATGGCCGGCACCTACAGGGATTTGCTGGGACTGGCGGGACGTGGTCTGGCCGGACACCTTCGATTAGGCACATGTCACCAATATCGACACCCGGTCGACTTGGGATGTTGTAGGAGAGGGGGCGTTGCGGGGGCAGAGCCCCCGCACAAGGGAGGGCCG
This sequence comes from Caldilineaceae bacterium, assembly GCA_034428435.1. Taxonomy (GTDB): domain Bacteria; phylum Chloroflexota; class Anaerolineae; order Caldilineales; family Caldilineaceae; genus Bin5. Next base: position 16,285 of record DAOUHY010000228.1, read on the forward strand.
AATAGGCCCGACCGCCCAAAAGAGCGGGGAGAGAGGGAAGAGGCGTGAGGAGGAGAACTGCCGTTTCCTCTGCCTCAGAGTTGATCGCGTTCTGGACATGGCTCCGTTGCTACCCGGAGGACAAGAAAGTTCGCCCCAATATTGGGATGCACCCCACAAAGCCACAAGCTTGACAGAAGCATCATTCGCAGATATAATTTAGCCATGACTAAAAACTACGCCTCCGAGATCAGCAGTCCGCTCTCCTCAAGCCACGAAGACTACCTGAAAGCCATCTATATCCTGGAAACGCGCGGGGAACAGGTCACCAATTCCGCCCTTTCCGAGTACATCGGCTTCACACCGGCCTCCGCCACAAACATGGTAAAGAAGCTCGCGCAAATGGACCTGGTCATCTACCGCCCGCACCAGGCCGTTGCGCTGACGCCCACCGGCCGGCGCGTCGCTCTCGAAATTCTGCGCCACCATCGCTTGCTGGAGCTCTTCCTGCACAAGACCTTGGATATTCCCTGGGACAAAGTGCACGAAGAGGCCGAGCGCCTCGAGCACGTACTCAGTGAAGCCCTTGAAGACGCGATTGCCGCCTCCCTTGGCTACCCCAAAGTAGACCCCCACGGCGACCCCATCCCCTCCAAGAATGGCGAGATCAGCCACACGCCGGGCCTCCCTCTTTCTCAGTCCGAAGCCGGGCGCGCCTACCGTCTCGTGCGCGTCCTGAGCCAGGAAAAAGAACGGCTCGCCTATCTGGGAAAGCTGGGACTGCACCTGAATGTGGAGGTTTTCCTTCACGAACAAGCCCCTTTTGACGGCCCCGTGTTGGTGGAGGTAGCCGGTGAGGAGCACGCTTTGGCAGCTGACATGGCGGCCCTTCTGCAGGTAGTGCCCGCGTCAGCCGAGTAAGCTAGCCGTCAGGATTCTGACATAGTGTCGTCAGTCGGCAACGCCCAATGTTTGAGAAGATTGTGGAAGAGCCCTGCCCTATTGAGCAGGGCCGGCATTACTCTGTTTTCAGCCAGCTCTCATTATCAGCTGGCAGATTGCAAGAGTTGCTCGACTGGCTTCGTTCTTGTACTGCCGACATCTGACAGTCGGTGGTCGGAAAAACTCCGGTACATTGACGTCCCATGATTTTCCGAAACTTGATCCGACGGCCCGTAAGGAGCGGTCTTACCCTGCTCGGAATCGCTATCGGCGTCGCCGCGGTGGTGGCGCTCGGCTCCATCGCCGAGGGCATTTCCACCAATTTTGCAGTCGTTGTCGGCGGTAGCAGCAATGACCTCCTGATTACCCAGGCCGATGCCATCGACCCCGCTTTCAGCAGCCTAGACGATACCATTGGCGAACGTCTGCTCTCTGTGCCCGGCGTGGAACGGGTAGAGCCTGGAGTCTACGCCTGGGTCACCACGCCCGAGTTGCCCTTCTTCCTCCTCTTCGGTTACGAGATCGGCAGCACTGCTATGGACCACTATCGCATAGTAGAGGGCAAACCCGTGAGCGGTCCCGGGCAGATCGCAATTGGTCGCCGCGCCACCGAATCGATAGACATCGACGTCGGCGGCAATATCCGCATTCACGGGACACCGTATCGGGTCGTCGGCATCTACGAGACCGGTCAGGGCATCGAAGAGTCCGGCGGCGTACTTACGCTGGAAGATGCGCAGGACGCCGCCCAGTTCGAACGCAAGGTCAGCCTCTACGAGATCGGTCTGCGCCGCGGCGACGACGCCGATACCACCATCCAGCGCATCGAATCTCTGGACCTGGAATTGAAGATAAGCAAGACCAGCGAACGCGAGACCAACCAGCAGTACGACCAGATGCTGCAAGGATTCGCCTGGGGCATCGCCGCCATCGCCATCTTTATCGGCGGCCTCGGCATGATGAACTCCATGGTCATGAGCGTTCTGGAACGGACTCGCGAGATCGGAACGCTACGCGCCTTGGGCTGGAGCCGCTGGCGTATCCTCTGGATTATCCTGGGCGAATCGCTGACTCTGAGCGCGTTTGGGGGAGTGATCGGTGTATTCCTGGGAATCGGCCTGGCGGAGCTGGCAGGCACCGTTCCCGGAATGGGCGTACTGCTGGAAGGCGTTTATACTCCTGCCATCCTCATCCAGGGCCTGGTCACGGCACTGGTTCTGGGACTTGTCGGAGGGGTTTACCCGGCCTGGCGGGCCTCGGGTCTCCGGCCCGTGGAAGCCCTCTCGTACGAAGGCGGCGGCGCAAGCGACTTCAGAGGCGGCGCCTTGAGTCGCATTGGCAACCAGAGCTTCCGCAACCTGTGGCGGCGTCGCAATCGCACTCTCCTCGCCGCCGCCGGGATCGGCATTGGTGTCGGCACGCTCGTGATGCTGGGCGGCCTGACTGCCGGCATCGTCGGTCAGATGAATAACCTCGCCGGCAGCGGCAGCCCGGGCAACATCACCGTCATGCAACGGGACGTGCCCGACATGTCGCTAAGCACCATCGACGAGCACGTCGTCCGCCAGATACAGGCCATGCCCCAGGTTGAATCGGTCAGCCCAATGGTTCTGGGCGTCGTCCTGACGCCGGAACTGCCGCTCTTTATCCTCCACGGTCTGGATCCGAATAGTGACGCCATGGACCACTACAAGCTGGTGGCCGGCCGCCGCTTCCAGCGACCTTCCGAGATAATTATCGGCAGCAACGCCGCCGAATCCTACAAGCTTGGACTGGGCGACACACTTTCCCTGTACAACGCACGCTACAAGGTAGTCGGCATCTACGAGACCGGCGTAGCCTGGGAGGAAGGTGGAGGTATCCTGGCACTGCGGGAGTCGCAGCGCATTCTCAATCGCCCTCGGAACGTCAGCTTCCTCTTTGTTGACGTCAAAGACCCCGCCATGGCTGTGCCGGTCCAGGACGCTATCAACAACAGATTTCCTAAGGTCAGGGCCAGCCTCAGCAGTGAATTCGCCCAAAACACCAATGACATTGCCTCCATGCAGGGCATGGCCGCTGCCATAGGCATGCTTGCGCTGATCGTCGGCGGCATCGTCGTTGCCAATACCATGATCATGTCGATCTACGAACGGACACGAGAGATCGGTACCTTGCGGGCACTGGGCTGGCCCGGTAAGCGCATCCTGTCACAGATCATGCAGGAAAGTCTGCTCCTGTGCCTGCTTTCGGCACTGCTTGGCAGCATCGGCGCGGTCATTCTGCTCGGCGGCCTTTCCGGGATTCCGATTGCCGGCGGCGCCATGTTGCGTCCCACTTGGGAGCCGACCACTTTTGTGATTGCCATAGGCCTTGCAATCGTTCTCGGTCTTTTGGGCGGGTACTTTCCTGCCTGGCGGGCAAGTAAATTGCAGCCAGTTGAAGCGCTGCGTTACGAGTGATTCAAATGCACCAGTCGGTCTTGAGAACACGGCCGGTGCCTGGTTAGACTGTAGGAAAGACGATGAAACGCGTTTGGATTCCCTTGGCACTGGTCGTGATTCTGGCCGCAGGCGGTTGGGCCTATGTGACCTACGTCGATCCCACTCTCCTTTCCCAAGCGACAGAGTCGGCCGCAGAAGAAGAAGCCGGGAGCCTCCTGGAGGAACTTGACCCTGGACTGGATTCAGTCATCTGGGCCTCCGGCAAGCTGCTTCCTACCGTATGGGCAAACCTGTCGCCATTGCAAGGGGGAATCGTCCAAACGCTTCAAGTCAGTGAAGGAGACTGGGTCGAAAGCGGAGACTTACTCGTGCAGCTTGAGAACCCGGCCGCGAGGAGCCAGGTCGAAATCGCAGCCGCAACCTTGGCCGAAGCCGAGGCAGCACACGCCAGGCTGCTGGCTGGTGCAAGTGAGGCTGAAGTAGCAGCCGCCGAAGCCGGTGTGGCGACGGCTGAGGCGCAGGTGTCTTTGGCAGCCGGTCGCCTGCTCGAGGCGCAGAAAAACGTCGAATTCTTCGAAGTGGAAGTTACTATCGCACAGGAACAGTTCAATGAGCTGGCCGCCGGTCCCACTGTAGCAGAACGGGCCGCAGCGGCCGCCCGCGTAGAAGTCGCGCAGGCGGCCCTCGACCACGCCCAGGCCGCCTACAACGCCGTGCGCGGCGATCCCACAATAGGCAGCACGCTGCTTGAGGCACTACAGTTGGAGCAGGCGACCAAGTCCCTGAAGGCGGCCCAGGCCGAAAAGGCTGTTGCAACCCAGGGGGCGACCGAACAGCAGCTGGCCGTCGCCAGTTCTCGCATCCAGGAGGCGCGTTCGCGTGTTTTGGTCGCGGAAAGTCAGATACCCGCAGCCGAGGCCGGCGTCCAATCCGCCGAAGCCGCGCTCGCAAGTGCCGAGGCGAACCTGCGCAGAATCAGGGATGGCGCCTCCACAGAAGACATCGCCGTTTCTCTGGCCCGCATCGGTACGGCAAAGGCGCAACTTGCCAGCGCACAGGCCCACGTTTCCCAGTCACAGATCGTCGCCCCCTTTTCCGGCCAGGTCGGTGCTCTCCTCGTCCGCAGCGGGGAGCTCGTAGCCGCCGGCCAGGTGCTTGTCCTCCTAGGCGATACCGGCAGCATGCACGTCGAAACAACCGACCTTCGCGAAACCGATGTAGTCCAGCTTGAGAGCGGCCAGGAGGTCGAAGTCACTTTCGATTCACTGCCCGATCAGATCTTCGACGGCATCATCACCCACATCGCGCCGGTGAGCACAAGCGACAGGGGCAGCACCAACTTTACCGTTCACGTCGATGTCCCGCGGCTGGACGCCAACTTGCGCTGGGGCATGACCGCTTTCGTGAATATCCTCGTTTCGCCTCAGTAGGGTTGGCAGGGCGGGTCAAGAATACTTGGAGTTGGATCCAGCAGCAATCTTGACAACAGATTCCCACGCAGAGGCAATGGAACCCGAGAATACGGACGGACTCATCGTAAGAGTCGACAACCTGACAAAGATCTACGGCAGCGGTGAAACTGCGGTACGCGCCCTCGACAGGCTCTCTGTTGAAGTGCGGGCAGGTGAATTCGTGGCCGTCATGGGTCCGAGCGGGTGTGGCAAAAGCACTTTGCTGAACATGCTCGGCGCACTCGACCAACCGACCGAAGGGACGGTCTGGGTTGCAGGTGAGGACCTATCGAAACTGAAGAACGTGGACCGGTTTCGCGCCAGAACGGTCGGGTTCGTCTTTCAGTTGCACAATCTTCTGCCGACCATGACAGCGCAGGAAAACGTCGAAGTGCCGCTGCAGGGTCACGTTAACAGCCGCAGAGAACGCAAAGAACGGGCGGCACACCTGCTCGACCTCGTCGGCCTCGGAGACCGCAGCGACCATCTGCCCGGTCAGCTTTCAGGCGGTCAGCGTCAGCGTGTGGCCATTGCCCGCTCTCTGGCCAACAGCCCGGCCCTCGTCCTGGCCGATGAACCCAGCGGCGCCCTCGACAGCCAGAGCAGCGACGAAATTCTGGCTCTGCTCGCCGAGCTGAACGAGAGCCAGGGAACCTCAATCGTGGTCGTCACACACGATCGCCGCGTCGCCCAGGCGACCCAGCGCATCCTCCGTATGCAGGACGGCCGCGTTGTTTCCGATCACCGCATCACCGACCCGCTCGAAGAGGATCTGCGCATGTTCGCCCAAAGCCAGTTCGGACAGACGCTGCTTGAAAACAGCCGCACACTGCACAAGTTCATCGAGGAACAGGACATGGCCGCACTGCGCCACCTGTTGCAGGCCTACGACGATGGGGAACTAGGTTCGGAGGAGTCAGAAATTCCGCCCGTAGAGCCGTAGCCAAATTCATCCGAGACTCAGGCTTGCGATTCTAATACCGTGCGTAACTGTTGCGGCGAAATGTTACCACCGCTCAGGATCAAGGCCACCTTCTTTCCGGCAAGTTCATCTCTCAATCGCAGCAACGCGGCCAGCGGGGAAGCGCCTGCTGGTTCGGCGAGAGTCTTCGCCGTCTCCAGGTACATGCGCACCGCAGCGAACATCTCCCCCTCAGAAACGGTCACAAAGTCGTCCAGATTCTCCCACAGGATCGATTGGGGCAGCATGTAGGGCGCACCCGTCGCCAGCCCCTCGGCAGCCGTCCTGTTCGGCGCCTCCCGCCACGCACGGTCCCGCCACGCCAGATATGCCGCCGGCGAAGCCTCAGCGCACACCGCCACCGTCCGAATCGCGGGGTTTACCCCCTTGGCGACAATCGAAGCGCCCGAGGCGCCGCTCCCGCCGCCAACTGGAACGATGATGGCATCGATATCCGGCTTCTCTTGCACAATCTCAAGTGTGTGCGTCGCTACACCGGCAATCAGCGCCGGTTCGTCCCCAGAAGAGACAAACTGCATCCCCTCTTCCTCCGCTATGCGTTCACCATGCATCTTCGCCTGTTCAAAGTCGGCGCCGTTCATCCGCACGTCCGCACCGTTGGCGCGCATCGCTTCCAGCTTTACCGGATTGGCGTTTTCCGGCACGGAGATCACGGCCTTTGCGCCGAACAGCCGCGCCGCGTAGGCGACCGACTGCCCGTGATTGCCCGTCGATGCGGTAACGACGCCTCTGCTTCGCTGTTCGGCAGGCAGACCCGCCATGAAGTTTATGCCGCCGCGCAGCTTGAAGGCGCCGATAGGCAGATAGTTCTCGTGCTTTACCCAGACCTCGGCCCCCGTGGCCGCGTCCAGAACCGGGTAGTTGTGCAACGGCGTTGGCGCAAGGTAGCCGCGCAACACCTTCTGTGCCGCCAGTACGTCGGCAAAACTGGGAGGTGGGGGCAATGTGGACTGTTCGGTCATGGTTCTACGGTTCTTTCCTGTCTGTGTGTTCTGTGGCTGTACTTCTCTTCACGTAAGTCTGTCGTGCAGGCGACCTGGGTGAGAGCCTCAAGATGCTCTACCTCTAACCGTCCGGAAACGGCATCTGCCGCACTTCGGGGGGCAGAATCGGCTCAAATCCCATCCGGTCCAAAACGTCAGCCTGAATGTCGATTCCAGGCGCGACCTCCCTAAGATACATCCCCGCCTCCGTAAGCTCAAAAACTGCCCTCTCGGTTATGCAAAGCACCTTCTGACCGCTTTCAACCGCGTGAGGACCGCTGAAAGTGATCTGGTCTACCTGGTCAACCATTTTGCCTATCTGACCATAGCGCTTGATCGCAAGGCTCTTTCCGTTTACTTCGTACTCGACGCCTTTAGCCTCAAGCGTACCGCAGAAAACGACCTTGCGGGCGTTCTGCGCGATGTCCATGAATCCTCCCGGCCCAACTGTCGTCCCGCCAAGCCGAGAAACATTCACATTCCCCGCCTTGTCCATTTCGCCAAAGCCGAGAAAAGCAATATCCAGCCCGCCCCCACTGTACAGATCGAACTGCGATGGCGAATCAATCATGCAACTGGCGTTACGCGCGAAGCCAAATAGCACGCCGTCGAGAAGTTCGCCGCCGTACGTGCCGTGCTCAATCGTCTGGTAATAGCGCTCAGTCTCTCCGCGCGCCGCCACCAGCTTAGCCACCCCGTCGGGAATCCCGAATCCGAAATTGATCACTGCGTTGTCTGAGAGTTCGAGGGCGGCTCGATGCGCGATGATTGCCCTCGGCCCCGGACGCTCGTCCGCTGCCGCTTGCTTCCTCGGACTGGCATCCACATGCCCATTGACCTTCTGCTGCCCCGAGATCGAGGGGTCATAGTAGAAGGCATGGCACTGGGGCTGCTCCGGCTCAACGACCACCGCGTCAACCAGCGCGCCCGGGATCCGCACCTGGCGCGCCGGAATCTCGCCCGCTCCCACCAGACCCCGCACCTGGAAAACGACGGTCCCGCCGCTGTTGTGGGCGGCGAGCGCCATTGCAAAGGCTTCCAGATTGGCCGGTTCTTCCTCCATGCTGATATTGCCGTCCACGTCCGCGTAACTGCCTCGCAGAAGCGCCACGTCCACGGGAAACGGCTTGTAGCGCAACAACGTCCGGCCGTCGATCTCAATCAGCTCTACCAGCTCATCTCTAGCCAACCTGTTCAGTCGGCCGCCGTCCTGGCGGGGGTCGACGAACGTACCCAGACCCACGTGCGTGATCAGCCCCGGCCGGCCCGCACCAATCTCCCGCATCAGCTGCGCCGTTACGCCTGCCGGCAATATGTAAGCCTCTATCTTCTCCTCACGCGCCAGCGCCTGCATGCGCGGCGACCAGATCCAGTGGCCGCCAATCACCTTGCGCACCAGCCCCTCGTAGGCCAGCCGGTTGAGACCGCGTCGATCGCGGTCCCCGATTCCAAGCGAATGGACTACGCGCAGTCCTCGCGGAAAGCCGCTGGAGAGAAAGCGCTCCTCGACAGCGGCCAGTAGCGTATCGGCCTCGACAAGACCGCCTCCCCCGCCAACCGTACCCAGCGTGGCACCGTCAGGGACCAGCGCGGCGGCCTCTTGGGCGTCGATTACCTTGTTTCTCATCGGACGTCAAAAGAGATAGTGGCTTTCAAGTGCCTTCACCGCGGCCACCAGCGTCTTGTTGACCGGAGTCGAAATGCCATGTTTAAGACCAAGCCTTACCACGGCACCGCTTATGACATCGACTTCACAGGGGCGGCGGTTGAGGATGTCTACGCAGAGGCTGGACTTGTTGTCGCCGGTTCCTTCTGGCCCGGCTATCTGGTTTATCACCTCTCGGGTCTCGGCAGCATTCAGGTCGATGCCTTCGGCGCGCGCCACCTCGACCGCTTCGTCCAGCGCCTCAAATGCAGTCTCTCTCAGCTCCGGAACGGCAAACACCTGCTTGATCGTCATGTTGGCAATCGCGGACGTCGGGCTGATTGCGATATTGGCAAGCAGCTTCTTCCAGATTGCCTGCCGAATATCCGCGACAGCCGAAGTCTGCAAACCTGCCCTGTCAAGCGCCGATGCAATCCGCTCTGCCCTCTCGCTTATCCCTCCGCCCATCTCGCCAATGTGCGTGGGCAGATTGCCGAAATTCCGCACGGCACCGGGCCCTTCGACAGCCGCGCCCTGCGCCGTAACGCCGCCCAAAACACGCTCCATGCCGGTAACGTCGCCGATGTTCTCCTCGTTGCCCAGTCCATTCTGAAAGCTGATAGCCACACTGTCGTTGCGCAGCAGGTGAAGTACGCGCCCAACTGCCTCCTTGGTGTATGGAGCCTTACACTGAACAAACAGAACGTCTACTGATTCCAATTCGCTCGGGTCGGTCGTCGCGCAGACGGAGATACTTCGATCGCCTCCGTATCCGAGCATCCGCAGCCCGTCCCGGTTTATCAGGTCGACGTGCTCCTGCCATACATCAATCAGCGTCACGTCCAGGCCGCCTTCAGCCAGCAGGCCCCCAAAAAGACAGCCCATCGCACCTGCGCCAACCACGGCCACCCTCGGTTTCCACCCTCCCATGCAAGGCTCCTCTTCGCTCACAAAACAGTGTATTGACCAGATACCTACGAATCCAATAGCTCTTGCCGGCAGAGGGCCTGACAGGATTCCATGCGGATGCATCCCAACATTTGGGGCGACCTTTCGTATACCTCAGGAGGCACCCAAGCCATGGCCGGTCCCCATTCCAGTTTACGCCAGAATAAGCGCCTTCACTGACTACTAACCACCGACTACTAACTACTGCATTTCTGGGCGGTCGGGCCTATTCGGCCCTCCCTTGTGCGGGGGCTCCGCCCCCGCAACGCCCCCTTTCCTTAGACGTGCCTGGTCGACCGGGTGTCGATATTCGTAACAGGTGCCTTATCGAAAGTGTCCAGCCAGACCACGTCCCGCCAGTCCCATCAGATCCCCGCAGGTGCCTGCCCTCGCACTCTCCCCAACTGACGAACGCCACCGTACGGCCAGGTCAGGCGCCTGCACTGCGTCTCGCCCAAAGACTGTAACCAGTTCCAGGCACCGCTGGCATTGATTCCCCGCCAAACTGTTCCCACCCCCTAGTCCAGGATGCAGCCTTCCACGCGGCGCCTTTGACTCCGCAGCACATTTCGAACTAGAATACGGATGCGACTGCAACGGCACTCTTACATGCCATTGCCTTTGACACTGGAGTTGTCGAAGCCATGGACACTCGCTACCTGACAGTCCTTCGTCACGCCAAGGCCAGAAGGACAAGCATTTCCGGCGGGGACATTGACCGCCCCTTGGCAAAAAGCGGTTTCAAGCAGTTGCCACGCATCTGCCAGATAATGGCAAGAGTGAAGGAAAAGCCGGACTGGATCGTCTCCTCCCCCGCTCTCCGAACGCGCCAAACGGCTGAAAAGGTCGCCGAACTGATTGGCTACACGCGCAATTTCGGCTGGAACGACCGCATCTATGCCGCCGCGCCCTACACGCTCCTGAACATCCTGCAAGAGACCCACGACAGCGCCTATCACGTCCTCCTGGTTGGCCACAATCCCAGCGTTGCCCAGCTGGTTTCAGGCCTGTGCGCCGGCACAGACGGCCGCATGAACCTGCGCTTCCCGACCGCAGGGCTGGCCCATTTTGAAGTGGACATTGCCCGCTGGCGCCAGCTTCATTGGGGTAGCTGCGAGCTGCGGTTCCTTGTCGCGCCTCGCTTCCTCAAAGGGCTGGAGAGCAACTGACCTGCTGGCAGCAGTTCGCCTTCCGTTCTTGCAATTCTACCCAAAGACATACCGGTCCAAATAACCATTGCGAAACTTGCCTTCGGGATCGGTCGAGCGCAGTAAAGCCTTGAACTCCTCCATCTTCGGGTAGGCCGCCTGCACCTGCTTGGGCGCCATCGAGAACAGTTTGCCCCAGTGTGGACGGACCTCAAACGGGGCCAACGCCTCTTCGACCTGCGGCATTACTTCGCGCACCGCGGGCCAGTTCTTTCTCCAGGAAAAGTGAATGCCAATCGTCGGCGTACCATAGCTCTGGCTCAACCACAGCCGGTCGGCCGCGACCGAGCGAATTTCCGAAATCCAGAGCATCGACCTGAACCTGTCACGCAGACCCTCCACAGCCTGAAGCGCAGGCACGGCATGTGCCCGCGGCACGAAATACTCTGTCTGCAGTTCGTCGCCGCTGGCCGGCGTGCTGTCGATCTGAAAGTGGTGCAGCCTGTCGTGCCACGCCCCCGGGATACCCATCTGAAGCGTCAACCCTTCCGCCGAGAGTTCAGGGACCGGATGCAAATGAGTCGAGGCCGCCTTCGCACCATAGAGCTCTGAAGGAAGCCCCAGGTCGACAGCCTCAGGCTCCGTTGCCTGCTGGCCGTTCACTCCCCACCGGCCAGTGCGGTGCTTATACCAGACCTGATTGACCATGTCGCCCTGCCAGTCAGGGAACAGGCTGACGCTGTAGGCACGCGACATGATCTCGTCGAAGTTCTCATATAGGGTCGCCGAAGGCAGATAATTATAGACATATTGCTGCATCGAATAAGCCGGCTCCATCGCCAGTTTCATTCTGGTCACCACCCCCAGCCCTCCCAATGCCACGACAGACCCTTCGAAACCCTCCCGGTCATCTTCAAGTGTCATCGACTCTAGCTCGCCGTCAGCCGTCACAAGCTCCAGTCCGACAACCGCCGTAGCCAGATTGCCATTCCCGTCACCCGAACCGTGCGTAGCCGTAGAACACGCTCCGGCTACCGTAATGTGTGGCAGCGATGCCGTATTGTGCAGCGCAACACCTTCCGCGTGCATCTGCGTACACAGTTCCCCGTAGGTGATGCCGCCACTGCATGTAACCGTCCCGCTCTCATGATCGAACTCCACCGGCGCGTCCAGATTCTCCAACGAAACGTAAGCCCACGAAGGATCCCCGCTCACTTCCTGCGTCCCGTCCACGTCGACCTGCGCATCGATCGCAGCCGCGTCGTTAAAGGAATGACGGGCCCCCAGCACACGAACCTTGCGGCTCGCCCGGACTATCTCCTGCAACGCCTCCACCGTCCGCGGGGCGTGAATTTCCGCTGACGCGAATTGGATGTTTTCTGACCAGTTTCGTCGTGACATCGGCCATGATCCTCCCTTCTATGGCTGCTGGCTATCAGTTGCACTCGATCCGGGTACTCTATTTCACCTCAGGCGTGGCATCCATTACTGCCTCCGCCATCTCCATAACTCTCGGCAAGAACACCTGGCCTTGACCGCAGCTGGCCTCCATATCTGCCCACGACCCAATGCCAAGATCGCCTATCATCGACAGATAGCCCTGACGGAACCGGCAGGCTTCGTCGTCGTACCTGTTGAAGTCGAAGATCCACTGGCAGCGCGAATACGTCGCAACCATCCAGAAGACGGCTTCACGCTGAAGTCCCTGCTCGATTAGCTCTCGGCTGCCACCGATCGCTACCGGTCGCGCTGCGTCGCTGATATCTGCCGCATACGGGAAGTTCCCTTTTGGCAAGCCTATGGCCCGGTCAAAGGCATTCGCGACCGCATCCAGATGTTTCTCAGCCTGGCTCTGGCTCCATTCGGAACACCCGAGCAACTGCAGCAACGCCTCGTGAAAGTCCGGTCTACCGTATTCGAGAAGGAGCCCACGGACCTCGACGTATCTGCGCCTCACAGTCGGCGGCCGCAGCCCTGCCAGCAGCAGAATGAGAGCAGTCAAGCTGGTCCCAAACAACCATGCAGTGACCGCCTCGTGCAGCGGCGTCGCTCTGTCTGGAGACCGGAGCCTACTTGCTGCCAGTGCAGCCGCAGCTCGGCAGCGTTCTCGTACCCACCTCGGGCACGCATACCTCTCTGCTACTTCGCTTTGCAGACTCTCCAGGTTTCCCGATGGATCGGCAACAATCTGCATTGTATTGACACCACCCGCGAGATGAGGATCGCCAAGGACAGACTCGATCGAGAGAATCTTCTCCGGCGTTTCAAACGACACCTCCAGCAAGACGCCGCGGTAGCAGAACTTGCCAAGTTTTCGTGCCGGCGGTTGCTCCAGCACGACTGTGATGTCCACGTCGGAGTTTTTGGGCAGTGGCATGTCGTCAGGTAGAGTAGTGACCGAACCGGCGATAAAGGCCCCCACCAGGCCGGGCATATTACTTCCCTCGCTGCGTACCCACGCTTCTGCCACTCGCTTGGCTTCCCTGGCTAGCAAGTCAACCCTCTCCCATGCTCACCTTCTTGATTCGCGAAATGCCCTTTCCGGTCAGAAGCGTTCTGCCCTGCCGCCGCGCCGCCCCAGAAAGCCGCTACAATTTACCATAGTTGAAGCCTTCAAGGAAGCCTCCATGGGGCAATCAACTGCACTGCATTACACAATACAGGCCGGGGGAATTGGCCTTGGCACATTCGGCGTTTAAGATAAAGTTGTCACGTTGATTTACCGCAAAAGAGCGGGAGAGTTGCAGGCTGGCTCACTGCAAACGGGCGGCGCCCTGTCGACTACTTCCCCCTGAAATCCTTGACCTGCCCGAGATCAGCACAATGACACCCAAATGGACCGGCGCAGACATTCCCGATCAGACCGGCCGCACCGTTCTCGTCACCGGAGGCAACAGCGGCCTAGGCTTCCACACCTGCCGCCTGCTGGCAGAAAAGGGCGCACGCGTCCTCCTTGCAAGCCGCTCCTCCCAACGCGGCGTTCAAGCCAGAACCGAAATCCTCCAGGCCATTCCCGACGCGCGGCTGGAGGTCATCTCCCTCGACTTGGCCGATCTGGACTCAGTCCGTCACTGCGCCGCCGCCCTCCGGAACGAACTGGACCGCCTCGACATCCTCGTAAACAATGCCGGCGTCATGGCGATCCCCCGCCAGGAGACCGCACAAGGATTTGAACGCCAATTGGGCGTCAACCACCTCGGCCATTTTGCCCTGACCGGAGCGCTGCTCCCCCTCCTGTTGGATACGCCCGCCAGCCGCGTCGTCAACGTCAGCAGCATGGCCCATCGCAACGGGCGCATGAACTTCAGCGACCTGCACGGCACGCGCGATTACAGCCGATTCGGCGCGTATTCCCAGAGCAAGCTAGCCAACTTGCTTTTCACGCTCGAACTGCAGCGCCGTCTGGAAAGCAGAGATGCCCCCACTATCTGCGCGTCTGCCCACCCGGGTTGGGCGGCAACACGATTGCAGTACGCGGCGCCGAGTGAGACAGGGTCCCGCCTCGAACTGGTACTTATGCGAACTCTGAATGCACTTCTGGCCCAGAGCGCCGAGCAAGGCGCTCTGCCGCAGCTGTACGCCGCTACCTCGCCGGAAGTAAGAGGAGGCGACTATATCGGCCCGGACGGTTGGATGGGAATGCGCGGATATCCCCACAAGCTTCGTGCCAAAGAAACGGCCTTTGACAAAGAGGCAGCACGTGAACTGTGGCGCGTGTCGGTTAATCTGACTGCGGAGCAATTCGAACGGCTGCAGGACTGATGTATCGCAGATCACTCTTTCCAGGCCAAAGGCGTCCGTCCGTGCCCGCCGGGCCTGCATCCATCCTGGAGGCTATGGAATGACTACAGAGGTTTCACCAAGCTGGCAACTGTTTATCGACCAGCATCCCCAGTGCATGAAAGTGCTACGGCAGTTGAGCAACCTGGGGTGGTACCAGACCGGCGGCTGGTCGTCCTTTATCGGCCCATACCATGCCGGCATCTACATGCAGGTCGCAAAGGGCAACTGGTACAACTACGGCCTTGACGGCATCCACTTCGAATTCGGTCTCACGCAAGAAAGCCTGGACGCAAAAACCCTGTCCATCGACCTGCACGTCTGCCACAAAAATCTGTTTGACCGCGAAAAGTTCAACGACCTAACCATCGACCGCTTGGAGGAAGTTGCGAATAGCTGGGAGGCAGTAGGGATTCGCTTTTCGCGAACAAACCTCACCGACAGAATGAGTCTTCCCGTTCGTTTCACGAAAACTGGATTCGGCAAACAGGTGGCAGCCGCTCTCACGCAGATGAGCGAGCTGGCGCCAATTATCGACGATGGTCTTAACAGACTGTGAAGGACCCCCAATGTATAACCACGAGCCCCCGAACTATCGCTGCCCTTTTTGCACCGTTGCGTCCGGACAGGAGCACGATGCCGTATACACTGTCGCCTCCGACGTTGTGCTGCGCACCAATCTGGTTGTCGGCTTCATCTCCTCCCACTGGTGGCCCCGCAATCCGGGCCACGTCATCATCATCCCGTGGGATCACTACGAGAACATCTACGATCTGCCGGACGAATGCGGAGCCGAGATCTTCCAGGCCAGCCGCCGAATCGCACTGGCCATGAAGACCGCCTACGATTGCGAAGGCGTCTCAACACGACAGCACAACGAACCCGCCGGCTACCAGGACGTGTGGCACTTTCACCAGCACGTCTTTCCCCGCTTCACCGGCGACGAGCTGTACACTCGCTCTGCTGAGAGATTCCTGACAACGCCATCACAGCGTCGCCCCTATGCCGAGAAGCTGAGCGCGGCGCTGGCCAATTTGAGTTGATAGGGTAGCACATCAATGAAGCTCTCTCTGCCTCTCCCTTATCTCGCAGACCAATACCTGCTCGACCCGGAAGTCGTCTATCTCAACCACGGCAGTTTCGGCGCCGTGCCCAAACCTGTATTCGAGAGCTATCAGCATTGGCAGAGAGAGCTGGAATCAAACCCCGAAATCTTTCTGGGAAGACGCCTCCCCGATCTCCTGGCACTGTCCAGAGAGAGACTGGGTGCATTCATTAATGCCGCACCCGACGATCTGACCTTCGTTCCAAACGTGACCTATGCCCTCAACATCGTCGCACGCTCCCTCGATCTGCAGGACGGCGACGTAGTCCTGACAACTGACCACGAATACGGCGCCATAGACCGCGCCTGGCGATTCAACTGCGAAAAAAAGGGGGCCCGGCTTGTCAATCAGCCGGTCACCGTCCCGGTCGCCGATCCCGACCATGTTGTCGAGCGGATCTGGTCCGGCGTTGACGAACACACCAAGGTGATCTCACTAAGCCACATCACCTCCCCCAGCGCGCTGATTCTGCCTGTGGCAAAGATCTGCCGCCGCGCCAGAGAGGCGGGAATCCTTTCCGTCGTGGACGGCGCCCACGCCCCCGGTCAGATTGATTTGGACATGGAAGAAATCGGTGCGGATTTCTACGGCGGCAACTGCCACAAATGGCTTAGCAGCGCACGCGGTGCAGGCTTCCTCTACGCACGGCCAGAACGCCAGCACCTTCTCGAACCCCTGGTCGTCAGCCACGGATGGGACAGAGACGTGCCCAGCGACTCTTTGTTCCAGGACTACTTCACGTCAGTGGGGACAATCGACCCCGCTGCCTACCTTAGCGTGCCTGCGGCCATCGACTTCCAGCAGCAGAACGATTGGGCTCAGGTACGGCGGGCCTGCCACAATCTCCTGCAGGAGACTGAACAGCGCATTCTGGAAATGTCCGGCCTTCCCCCGATCAGTCCTCCGTCCATGTGGGCGCAGATGCGGGTCGTCCTGCTTCCCGGCAGGGTCGAAGCCTATCAGCGGCTCTGGGAGGAAGACCGCATTATCGTGCCCGTCGGTCAGCACGGCGGCCTGCCAGGTGTGCGCATCTCGGTCCAGGCCTACAACACACCTGCCCACTTGGATACCCTAGTAACCGCTCTGAAAAAAGGGGCCGCAGCAGCCTGAATGGCCCTATGCATGCCTTAACAGGCGCACAATCTCCAGGACCCCTGGACGTTTGCCGTACATCAACATCCCCACCCGGAACACCTTCGCCCCCAGCCAAACAACCAGCGGAATCGTTACGACCAGCAGTGCTAAGCTCCCTGCAATGTCGGTCCAGGGCACCTCAGCAAGAGGCAGCCGCAGCATCATGGTGGTCGGCGCCGTCAGCGGAAACCAGGAAAGGACGCGCACAACCATCGCATCGGGATTCGTCATGATCACGCCAGTCAACATCATCGGAATCGCCGCGATGAAGATGAAAATACCCGTAATCTGCTGGCTCTCCTGAAAGCTGGATCCTAGTGTGCCGATCGCGCCAATCAGCACGGCGTAGACGCCGAAACCCAAAATGTAATACAGCAGTGCCAGCCCGAACACCTCCACCCGCATAAGCAGCGGAAGCATGATGCCCGCCAGCACGACCAGACCGCCGCTCAGTCCGGCTGCCGACGCAATCCAAACGAGAATCTGCGTCAGTCCCAACGCGCCCAACCCAAGAACTTTTCCAGCCAGGAGTTGCTGGAGTGTTACCGATGAAAGAACGATCTCGATCACCCTGCTCGACTTCTCCTCGGCCACACTGCGCACGAGGTAACCGGATGAAACGAAAATCGTGACGGCCAGCAGCATGCCGAACAGGAACGGAACGAGAAAAGATAGGACTTCGCCTGCCACGCCACCGGAAGCCCGCCCTTGTTCTCCGACATACTCGACCTGCGCATCATAGGGACTGATCATTCTCGCTTGCAGCGTCTCGTCTTCAATCTCCTCAATCAGATGCGAAATGAAGAAAGTACGAAGCCCGCGCGTCCCTGACCCGGAAAACCTGCTTCCTTCAGTAACTACCTTCACATCTTCATCTTGCGGATAGGTTTCAGGTACAACAACGATCCTCTGCACGTCTGCGTTTTCCAGCGCTGCTCGAGCAGTTGCCTCTTCGCTGTATGTGACGTATTCCTCCTCAAAGTTCGGCAATATCGGCGTGAACCTGCCTGAACGATCTACAACCGCCGTGACATTTGAGCCGCCGTCAAACATGCGAACAATGGCCCCGCCGGCTTGCCGTCCGAAGAAAAGGCTCACGACAAGCGCCACGATTCCCAGCAGCGGAACAAGCGACGTAAAGATGATAAAGTCGGGCCGCCGAACATTCACCCAATATTCATGTCGGGCTATAGTGAGTACTCTCTTCATCACTCCCCTAGACCTCTGCTGCGCCTACTCCGAACGGGCCTTTCCCTGGACCATCGCGACGAAGATGTCGTTAAGAGGTACTGCGGCACGCTCGAAACTCTCCACCTCGACCTCCCGCGCCACAAGCTCCGCCAGAAGCGCCTGTGCCCCGATCCCATCCAGTGTCAGCAAGCTGACATCCCCTTGTTGTTCGCGCCCTGTCACACCGGGAAGGTCAGAAGGCAGGTCCGCCGCCCGCACTCGCACCGAGTTCGGCGCAAAGTCGCGCTTTATCTCCTTCAGCGAACCATAGAGCAGCGCCTTTCCCTCGTCAATGAGCAGGATCCTGTCACACAGCTCTTCCACCAGGTTCATCTGGTGCGCGCTCAACACGATCGTCTTCCCTTCGCTCACCAGCGAACGCATCAGACCCTTGATCATCTCGACGTTGACAGGGTCCAACCCCTGAAATGGCTCGTCCAGTATCAGCAGTTCCGGGTCGTGAATCAGGCATGCAATGAACTGTACCTTCTGCTGCATCCCTCTGCTCAACTCTTTGACGCGTTTACCGCCCCACTCCTCCAGTTCGACTCTCTCAAGCAGCTCCAGCGCCGTGCGCTTCGCCTTCGCGCCGTCGACGCCCTTGAGGCGGCCCAGATAGACCAGCACCTCCAGCACTCTTTGGTCCCGGTACAGCCCCCGTTCCTCAGGCAGATAGCCGACACGCTCACGATTCTCCCCCGGCTTCCCTCCCAGCAGCACCACCTCGCCCGAGTCTGCCTTGAAGATGTCCATCAGAATACGGATCGTGCTCGTCTTCCCGGCACCGTTGGGCCCGAGCAGTCCGAAAACCTCGCCCCCCAATACCTCGAATGACAACTCGTCTACTGCCACGTGGCCGCCATACCGCTTACACAGACCTTGAGCCGATAGCACCGCATCAGTCATAGCAATTACCATGCACAAAATTCACACTTCGAGTGGGAAGTCCAGTCCCGCGTTTCGCAATCATCTCAGCCATTTAACCTGACGACTCACTGGCTACTTTCTGCAAACCACGGCAGAGGAGTTGCGGGACGCGGAGCGTTTCCCGCTGGCCAACCACGTTGCCGACTGCACTCTATAATGCTGCCTTGTCGAAAAACTTATGCTACACGCCTGGACTCAAATTGTATCAGCCGCAGGCGTGCCAACCTTGTCGAAATCACCAAGAGAAATTCGCGATGAGTCTCTCAGTCACCTTGTAGCGACTATCCAAGTGAGGCAAAAGGAAGGAAGCCACTGGCATGTTTCTCTCTCGATCTGCCTTGCCGGTGACCCGTCTCTTACCTGACTCCAGCAAGCCACCTGCATCACCCCCAGAACGTACGAAGAACTGGCGATCATTTGCGGCGATATCTTGCCCTATACAACAGAATACGTACTTGTAAGCTGTAGGTTGCTGCTTCCCGGTCCCATCTTCCATAGCAAGGTCGTGTCGATTTGGAACAGAAACTCACGAGACAGCTCAGAAATATTGGGCTCGCCAGCAGTCGACCCTCTTCGCAAGCCATGCAAGCGCATTTAACTGATTGCCGGCACCCAGCTTGAAACGCTGCCGAACCTCGGCACTACAGCTGCCATGGAATCACTTACATAGTTCGTGACCAAATGCGGGAATTCTGCCAGAAAAGTGTGTTATAATGGGTCCTCAAGCTCTCGGTTTTGCCCAAAGAATAATTGGAGGTGCTGGGGCCGCCAAAGCTGCATTTGAGTTGCACGGTTCCCGGCGGCCAACCGTCCAACAAAGTCTGGGGCGAGTGCCTGCAAAGCTAAACACACATGACTCAGAAGAATCGGATTTACCCTCCCAAATCCTCCCGATCACGCCAAAACCCGACTTGGCTCGACTCGGACCAAGGCCGGCGCCTACGGGAATCTGATGGGACTGGCGGGACGTGGTCTGGCTGGACACCTTCGATTAGGCACCTGTTACGAATATCGACACCCGGTCGACCAGGCATGTTGTAGGAGAGGGGGCGTTGCGGGGGCGGAGCCCCCGCACA
>DAOUHY010000229.1:0-1598 GCA_034428435.1 Caldilineaceae bacterium
CGCGACGCCGACATGCCCGGCGTCACCGAACAGGGCTACCCGGACCTGGATGCAGTGCGCGCCCTACGCAAGCGGGTGCGCTCCTTCGGCATCGACATCAACCGCGTCACCCTCCCCACCCTCACACATACCTTCATCGACGAGCGCGTCGGCGCCGAGGACGAGCTCGACAACGCCGCCAAAGCCCTCGAAGTCTACGGCAAGGCCCGCATCCCCATCGCCCGCCAGCGCGTCGAAGGCGACGTCTTCCCGCAGATGATGGAGCAGTACCGTACCAAACACCGCGGCGGCTACCTCGCCCGCGCCGAGACTCTCGCGCAGGGGCCTCACGACATCCCCTCGCGCGCCGAACTCGAGCGCTGGTGGGACCGCTTCTGCCTCGCCTTCGAGCGTCTCACCCCCATCGCCGAGGAATACGACATCAAGCTCGCCGTCCATCCCTCCGATACGCCCAACGTCGACACACCCTTCGGCGGCATCGGCTTCCACCGCATCATCGACGCCTTCCCCTGCCCCAACGTCGGCTACGTCTACTGCATCGGCACCCGCTCCGAAGCCGGCGGCAGCTCACTCGTTATCGACGAGATCAACAACTACGGCCGCAAAGGCAAACTCTTCATGCTCCACATGCGCAACGTACGCGGCAGCCTGGCCACCGCCGGCGGCTTCGAAGAAACCCTCCTCGACGACGGCGACCTCAACATGGCACGCATCCTGCGCGAGCTGCGCAACGTCGGCTTCAGCGGCTATATCAACCCCGATCACATTCCCGACCTGCCCGGCGACAACGAGACGCGCGACGTCGGCTGGGCCTACTCCATCGGCTACCTCAAGGCGCTCTTCGCCGCCGCAGTGGCCTGACAGGATTGACTGGCTCCTGAGTACAGCCAACCCGTTGCCTCTGCCTTTGTGGAATGTATGCAGTCGGTGTAATGTTGAAGACGCGGCAACGCCTCCATACCATACCATCGGCTAACGTAATCGATTCTTGGCGTATAGTCCCTTCATCAACTCAGAATACAGCAGGACAACAAGATGACTCTCAAAGTCGGAATCGTCGGCGCCCGCGGCATCGGTGAAAGACACGCACGCGCCTATACGCAGGACCCCCTCGCCGAGCTCGACGCCGTCTGCGATCTCGTCAAAGAGCGCGCCGACGAGGCCGCACAGATGCACGGCGTGCGCGGCTACACCAGCCTCGCCGAAATGCTGCGCCACGAAGACCTGGACATCGTCGACGTCTCCACCGGCGGCTTCGAAAACGGCAGCTGGCACTTCGAACCGACCATGGAAGCCCTTGAAGCCGGCAAGCACGTCCTCGTGGAAAAACCGATCTCCAATCAGATCGACGAGGCCCGCCAGATGGTCGCCAAGGCCGCCGAGATGGACCTCTACCTCGGCTGCAACCTAAACCACTACTTGACGCCCCCGGCAGAGAAAGCCCAGGAATACCTCGAGCAGGGCCAGATAGGCGAGTCGGTCTACTGCCTGCTCAAAATGGGCTTCAACGGCGGCGAGCATACCTACAGCAAGAACAGCGCCCCCAATGTCGCCGGCTTCCCCTACTTCCACGTGAAGGCCTTCCTGGCCCACCCCTT
>DAOUHY010000230.1:0-1977 GCA_034428435.1 Caldilineaceae bacterium
TTGAAACGATGCACCTCATCGACAAAGAGAATTGTCCTCTGATCGTGAAGCGCCAACCTCTCCTGGGCCTCCGCCACCGTCGCGCGGATATCCTTGACGCCGGCCAGTACGGCGTTAAGCGCGCTGAAATGGGCCGCCGTGGTGTTGGCGATCACCTGGGCCAGTGTCGTCTTGCCGGTGCCGGGGGGACCATAGAAAATCAGGCTGCTCAGCCGGTCCGCCTGAATTGCGCGCCGCAGGAGGCGGCCCGGGCCCACGATCGCTTCCTGGCCGATGAACTCATCGAGAGCGCGGGGCCGCATGCGCGCGGCCAGGGGCGCGTTGGCATCGATCCGTTGCGCGCGTGCCTGCGCAAACAGATCTTCGGCCGGCTTCCTTCCTCGAGTATAGGTCACCACAACGTAACTGGCCTTTCGCTGGCGGGGCCCAGGCAGTTCGCCCGCGGCCCGCTCGCTGAATCCGGGGGAAGGGACATCAAGAAGCTGTTTGAAAAGGGCCAATCAGGGTTCGCCCGCCCGCTTTGGCCGCCGGAATCAGACGCTGGACAATAAACCACTGGCTGTCAGTCATATCTGTTGGGTATCGTTTGGTTTTCACATAGACTACGTATACCACAATTTGGCCGACAGCCTTTACTTTCCAAACAGCCTCTCAGGAAAGGAGCCAAACCAGTATGCAGACCAAAATCAAACCTCAGACTGCGTCGCCAATGGAAGAGTTGGATGAAGCGCATCAACTGGAAATCCAGATTCTCAATTTGAAGAATCTGGGTTACACGATGGTGCGCGGCGCGATCCCGCCGGACATGCTGAAGGAGATTCAGAACGCTTTTGACAAGAAAATGAACGAACAGATCGCGCGTATGGGGAGGGATTTCCGCAACACATTCAACCGCTTCGACCTCATTCCACTCTGGCAAGAGCCGAGCTTTCGCCAGTTGGTCAATCTCCCTAAAATCTTGCCGATTGTGCGCGGCTACATGGAGCGATACTGGGGCGACGAACCGGTCGTCTTTGGGGCCGGTCACGGGCACTGCCTGTTTGAGAACAGCCCGGCCCACCAGGCTTGGCATAACGATGCGCGGGTGAATGAGAAGGCATCCGACATGACCCCGCCGATCTACATCCGGCTCACTTTTCTGATCGAAGATGTGGAGGAGGATATGGGGCCTACCGCACTGTTGCCCGGCACCCATGGTACCCATATCAACTCGCCGCCCTGGTTCACAGCACCGGATGGACAGCCGCGTCAAGTGCCTGAGATGGTCCTGGCCAGCGGCAAAGCTGGGGACTGCCTGATCAACGACACATCGATCTACCATACCAACACGCCCAATCTGAGCGACCGGGTGCGCAAGGTCATCTGGGCGTTGTATGCCGGGTCGCGGACGCCGGTCTGGGTGCGAAAGGATCTGCCGGAAGACTACAGGGACCAGACCCGCCTGACCCAGGGGGATGTGGACGCGACTGATGATCCGGTGATGGCGGCGCTGTTTCGGAACCTGCCTGAGGATTGATGCAGCGCGGGCAACCCTGCCGCGCTTGCCGCCGCGGATCGCGGCGTGCAATACAGCTATGCCTTTAGTCCCGTCATGGCAAGGCCGCGAATGAAGTACTTGGAGGCGAAGGTATAGATGAGCATGACCGGCACGACCGTCAACATCGATCCGGCCGCCCACATCTCGTAGCGGGTCCAATAGAGACTGCGCAGACCGGCCAGCACCAGCGGCAGCGTCTGTTTTTCCGGGCTGTTAAGAACGACCAGCGGCCACAGGAAGTTGTCCCAGTTGAAGAGGAAGATGAAGACGATCAAGGCCGCCAGCGCCGAGGTGGCCATGGGCAGGACGATGGTGAAAAAGATGCGCCATTCCGACGCGCCGTCGATGCGGGCTGCATCGAGCAACTCGGACGGAATCGACTCCATGAACTGACGCATCAGGAAAAGCCCAAATGAAGACCACAGGCCGGTGACGATGAT
>DAOUHY010000231.1:0-1613 GCA_034428435.1 Caldilineaceae bacterium
TCAGACATCACACAAACTCTCGTAAACTCTCATAGACTCTCGTCCAACGCTCATACGAGACAACCTGCACCGGCAAGTCCCTAACTGCAACCCATCAAATGAATCACAAGAGCTGCAGCTCAGACAACACGAAAACGCTCACTAACTCTCATAAACACTTGTAATCTCTCGTAAACTCTTGTCCAACACACAGATGAGAAAGCCTGCGCAACACGATCAAGACAAACAATCCACAATGAATGAAATGCTCACATTTGCCCCCAAGGCATCTGCACCGAATCCGAATTCCATCTTTCCCTCCGATGCTGGACTGCTCCTGACTTCCTCCCTCAGCCATTGGAGCAACGAGAACGCAGTCCACTGGGTCTTGGTTGAGGACGACAGCCGCACCGGTCACGGCCATGCGCAACACAAACTGGCCGTCTTGAGCCGCTTGGCTCTCGGTCTCTTGTGCAGACAGAAGAGCGCCAAAACCGGTAGTGCTCCCAAACATAAACGAGCCGGTTGGACTACTGACTATTTCCTGAGAACGCTCTCCCAATGAGGCGCGTATGCCCTGGGGTTGCCGCGGAATGACATGGTCACTTCGGCAGCAGTAAACTATGATTCCTCTTCGACCTCACCAGAAATAAGAGACACCAAAATTTTGACAGCCGTCGACTTTTTCGCTAGAATTCCCGCTTGACATTCATTCTGCGACCGCCTCTTCACTTCGGCCGCAAAGATACGAAATCTTACCCGCGGCACAACAGAGAACTAAGCTGGAGTTCCTGAGAAGCCGCGCCCCATCAGGCATCAATACAAATCATTTTTTCCACATTCAAGGAGACAGGAAGAATGGAAAGCAAAGTAAGCCGACGTCAATTTCTCCGCATGGTTGGTGGCGCAGCCGGCGCTGTTGCCTTGGCCGCATGTGCCGCGCCTGCCGCACCCGCAGCGGACGGTGGAGAAGCCATGTCCCAGGAGAAGATCGTCATCCGCTACGCCGGACTTGACGGCATGGGTGCCCGCGTCGAAGCATTCATGCTGCCGTGGGTCGAGGATAATGGCTACGAACTCGAACGCGGCGCTTTCGGACAGCAGGAGCTGACCGACAAGATCATGCAGTCCGTCGCTACCGACACCTACCTCGCCGACATCTTCCAGTTCCCCAGCAATGCACGCGCCGATGTCATCAACGCTGGCGCTCTGCAGGAGATTCCGACCGAGGTCCTGGAGGCCATCGACTTTGACGACGTCCTGCCCGGTATCGTCAATACCCTCTCATGGGAAGGCAAGATCTACGCTCTGCCCTACGACGGCGACATCCACTACTACTCCTTCCGCAAAGACCTGTTCGCCAACGAGGACATTAACAGCCGCTTCAGTAACACCTACGGCTATGACCTTTCGCCCGACACAGGCGCCGTCACCTAGGATCAGTGGCGCAACATCTGTGAATTCTTCACCGGCTGGGACTGGAACGAGAACGGCGAGGACGACGACTTTGGCGCCGCCTGCATGACCAAGCGCGGCGATACCCTCTGGTGGGGCTTCAACTCTCGCGCCACCGCCTACGCCAAGCACCCCGATGACGACGCCTACTTCATCGACCTCGACACCGGCGAAGCCCG
>DAOUHY010000232.1:0-16717 GCA_034428435.1 Caldilineaceae bacterium
GTCCCTGGTCAAATCGGGGTCTGTATGGACCCTCCGGCTCCAGCGGCTTTCGAAACGGGAAGTTAACGTGCACCGGCCCTTTACGCAACCCGTCCGCAACGGCATAGGATCTGGCCGCCAGCGTGCGCAGGTTCCTCAGCGCAACAGCCGGCGCATCCTTCTCCGGCAACGCAGCATCCACCGCCCATAGAACTTGGTCACCGTACATCTTGACCTGGTCGATCGTCTGGTTGGCTCCGCTGTGACGAAGTTCTGGCGGCCTGTCCGCGGTCAGCACCAGCATCGGCACCCCCGCCATCTTCGCCTCAACCACCGCCGCGTGAAACTCCAGCGCCGCCGTGCCCGACGTGCACACCAGCGCCACCGGCCGCCCGCTAGCCTGGGCCATGCCGAGCGCAAAGAAGCTCGCGCAGCGTTCGTCCAAATGTATGAAACACTCGATACTGGGATGGGCGTCGAAGGCCAGCGCCAGCGGTGTCGAGCGAGAACCCGGCGCAATGCAGACCGCCTTTAGCCCTGCGTCGGCCAGCCCGGCCACCATCGCCTCGGAGAACGCAAAATTCGGGCTCGGATCGCCCCCTGCAGCGCTCATTCCGGCTGCCTGCCTCCCGCCGAACGGACGATCGGCTGAAACTTCCATTTCGTCTCTTCCCACTCCGCCCGCGGAACCGAGTCGGCAACAATACCTGCCCCCGCATAGGCCCAGGCCCGCTCCTTCTGCACGACCCCCGAACGAATGGCCACGGCAAACGCCCCCTCCATATTGCTGTCAATCCACCCCACAGGCGCCGCGTACCAGCCCCGCAGCGTCGGTTCATTCGCCCGGATAAACGCCATCCCGAGTTCGCGCGGCGTTCCCCCCATGGCCGGTGTTGGGTGCAGAGCCTCCACCAGCGGTAGCACACCCATCTCCGTTCTCAGTCTGGCCTCTACCGGCGTGTACAGATGCTGAATGTTGCTAAGTGGCAGCACGGTCGGCTCCGTGGCCACCTTAAGCTCACTGCACTTGGGCTGCAGGATGTCTCGCAGCGCCGTCACCACCAGCGCGTGCTCATGACGGTCCTTAGCAGAGGCCAGCAACGCCTCCGCCAGTTCTGCGTCCTCAGCCGCTGTCCTGCCCCGCTGGATCGATCCCGCCAGCGCCATCGTTTCCAACTCCACTCCTTTTACGCGTACCAGAAGTTCAGGCGTCGCTCCGAGGAAAGCATGTCCCGCCTGTGGCTCAAACAGAAAACTGAAACAATCCGGGTATTCGGCACAAAGATATGTCAACATTTCGCTGATACGAATTGGGTCTCGTGCCTGCAGTTGCGCTATCCGCGAAAGTACCACCTTCTGCAGCGCAGACGAATCGAAAGTTCTCCTGGCCCTTTCAATTATGCGCGCCCATTCGTCGTAATGCAGCGGGTAATCGATCTCCAGTCCTGACCGCTCCCCCTCCGACTCTGGCCCTACCACGCCCTGTTTCGCGAGACCCTCTTCACCACTCAACAGCAACTCAACTTGGGCATCCAAGGCCTCTGCCAGGAGAGGGAATACGACCGACGCGTCCTCTTCGGGCGGCAGCAACGCGTTGATCGTTAGCCAGCCGTGACCGTCCTGCTCCACGAACTGGTAGTGAGGCAAGACGAAATGCCCCGGATGGAAGCCCGTCCAGGTCAGGTCCGGCACAAAGTCCTCCCGAAAGGCGAATCCCCCGAAAAGCCGGGGACGCGCCAGTTCTGGTCTGACTGCATGCTGATCGGGTGGCGTTGGACGAGTTTCGGCAAAAGAAAAGAGTTCTCTCGCCTGTCGCTGTATGGCAGCAAATCGACTCCCGCCGTAACCAATCAGATTGGCGGCTACACCGGTCCCGGCAAAAGTGATCCCCTGCATTCCGTCGCGCCAAAAAAAGCGCTCTTGCCCAATTGCTGCCCGTAGAAAACGCGCAAACCGCAGGTCGGCGACAGGACGACTCGCGCTCACAAGGCGCCCGTGGCGCGCCGCGCTGTACTCGTCCCCGAATCCCCCGCCTTCGCCCTCCAACCAGTGGGCATCCCCATCGGATTCAGGTCCGCTCTCGCTTGGTGCCTTCCTTTCGCGTTCCTGTAATGCCATCCTATCTCAACCCAGCCTCTGCCCCTCGTCTTGCTACCGGGTCACGTCACTCCGATTTCGCCCGAAAGTCTGTTCAGTCCTTCTTGTAGTTCACACTCCGCAGTAGCATCGGCACGAGCGTGCTGACAATTCGCGCCGGCTCGGGTTCTCCACTGTAGACCCAGCGAATCGTCAGATGGTAGATACTTCCCAGCCATGCATACGCGATTACATCGGTGTCCACAGCCTCGATCTCACCGGCAGCGACCGCCTCATCCAGGTAGATACGGATCAACCTCGCGAAGCGCTCATTGATCTCTAACCTTTTCTCCTCAAATGCCGTCCCTAATCCGGTAGCCTGAACCAGCATGACCTTCGCTGGCCGCCGGTAACGGCCAAATGCCTCCAGGCAGGCCTCCAGCGCCGCCTCGACCTTGGCCATCGGGCTCGTATGCTGCGCAATCGCTTCCGTAACCCGCCGTTCAACCAGGTCGGCAAACTTCTCTACCAGCGCAAGAAAAAGCCGCTCCTTATTCGGAAAATGAAAATAAATCGAGCCCTTTGACGTGTCCGACTCTTCGACAATCTCGTCCAGGCGGGCATCATGGTATCCCTTGTTGCTGAAAACGCTCAATGCAGCGTCCAGAATGCGTTCCCTGGTCGATTCAGGACTTCGAACACTCTTCTCAGTCATCTCATTCACCGGTGGTCAGCCTTCTAAACTGACCGGTCAGTCGAATCCAAGGTCAAAAAAACTCGGTTCATTCTCTCTTGTTCGGCGCTGCTCGGCAACTCTGAATACTTAACCCAATTGCAATCTGAAGCAAGTCCCCGATGATGCTTTGACGTCTCGCCCGGGCAACGCCATGCAAACGCGACAGTCCCGCCTGCCTCTACGCAATACGAATTACGCAGTACGGAATAGAACCGTAACCAGCTTGGGTCGCCCTTTCCCTGCCTTCACCAGACCAAAACTCACCACCCCCGCGGCACCGGGAAGCACCGAAACTGCTGCGCCTGCGCAAAGACGTCCCAGATCTGCGCCATCTGTTCAACGATGCGCGTCGGCCGGCTTGCCATCTCGAATCCCCTGTGCTGGCCTCTCACCACCCGCCTCGGCTCCCACCCGGTCCCCTTGCAGTAGTCGTAATAGTCCCGGAATGTAGTGAACTGAACGTTCATGCCGAAATTGTCTGGCTGACGGCTCATCGGCGACATCGGGTCGAGCGTGTGGCACGGGTTGAGCATGCGCAACAGATCATGCGGATAGCTCTTGCCTATCTGGTCGGCTAGTTGGAGTGTCTTCTTGAAGGTCTGAGGCGTCTCTCCCGGCAGATTCAAGCTGAAGTAGATGAATATCGGCACTTTGTGCTTTTTCAGCGTTTCCAGCATACGCAGGAATCGTTCATTCGTATAGAACTTCCCATTCCTCCGCCGCACCTCCTCGTCGCCTGACAGCGGCGAAATGGCGACCTCAGTGTGTTCAAGGTCGGCTGTACTGCACATCTCATCGATAAAGTCATTCGAGGGCAGCTGGAAGAACTCATTGTAGATGCCGATGCGAACTTCCCTGACCCGCAGCTGCTGGAAAAAGGCGCGCCACCATCTGGCCGGATACGTAGCAATGTCCAGCGAAAGATTGACCTGCTGAAATCCCTCCCTCGCCAGGCGGGCCACATCCTCCACCACCCCTTCCGGCGACCGCATCACATAGCCGTTGCGGCCGGCAAGTTCGCTGTGCGACTCCTTTCCGCCTCCGCAGTAAATGCAGTCAAAGACGCAGCCCCGCCCTACCGTCAGCCAGTGACTGAGCAGCTTCGGCTTGCGCAACGTCATCAGTCCGGCGCCCGAGTACTGAAGCGCGGCATATGCGCGCGCATTGGAAAGCCAGTCCATCGACACAAAATCGAGGCTGTCCAGCGTAGCAGGGTCCGCAAAATAGAATCCGAGATTCTGCGTAGGCTTCTGCCCGTTGCCGGGGCGCCGAATCAGATTCGGTATGTCGTCAACCTGCGAGGACCCCTTGCCCACCACACGCGCCGCCAGCTGGCGCAGCGGCTCCTCCGCATCGCCCCGTATCGCGTAGTCAACGTAGCCAAAGTCAGTCAGAATCTCTTCGCCGTAATACGAAGTCGTCAGACCGCCGATCACGACGACCGCCTCAGTCAGAGTCTCTTTGACGGCTTGGGCAACGGCGAGGGCGCCGAAGGAGTGCTCGTACCAGTGAAGATCGATAAGAACGAGTTTCGGCGGAACCCGCTGGCTCCGCAGCCACTGGCGTAGATTGAATGTGGGGCGCTGCAGCAATTCAACTGGAAGGTTCAGGCCCTGGACCTTGTAGCCCTCGGCCTGCAGCATGTTGACAAACCCAACCACGCCCACCGGAATGAACGGATAGGGCGGACAGGAGCGAAACTTGTCATACCTTGCTTCAACTTCCTGTTTGGCCGGATGTATATAGAGGATATCCATTGCGCGAACTGCCGGGCACTGCTGCGAACAGCGCCAAGGCCGCTAGACACTGCCCACCGGCGCCAGCATTCTGCCGCGCGGCGCTACCGGCTCCAGAATTTGACGGCGTTCCGGAGTAAGACGGGCGGCAAATTCAGGGGACAACTGGTAGTTGAAACGCGTGCGCAAGTAACGGGGCGAATAGCGGAAAATAACCGAGCGTCGGAATCCCGGATTGGTGCGTTCGGCCGAACCGTGAGTGATGGCGTCGGTGAAGAAGACGGCGTCACCGGCCTCCAGGTAAATCTCTTTCATCCCAAGAGCTGTGCCCGCGGCTTCCCGTTCATGGCTGGCAGCAACAATACCTTTCCCTTCCACCTCCAACCGCGGATGCACCTCGGTCGATTTGTGGCTGCCCGGAACCAGGACGGTCGGCCCGTCTCCCGGGCCGATGTCCTCCAGAGCCATCAGGACGTTGATCTGCCCTACCATCCACGCTCCCGTGTTGTGCTGCCGGAATGTCAGATAGAAGAGCGGCGTGTGTCCGCCGCAGTGGATATAGAGAAACCCTCCCGGTCCCCGCACATTGAGCAGGTTCTCGTGGATCGAGACGCCATTGACCTCATTGATGTACCGTGCCGCCAGCGGGTACCAGGACGGGTGGTCAATCAGTCTTTCAAAGACCGCGCCGCCTTCGACGATGTTCTGAAAGTTTACGCCGTCGTCCTTGCCGTAGCTATGGATCTCGACGTTTCCGATCCAGTACTCAGGATCCGGATTGACATCCAGCTGCGCCTCACCCAGAATGGGCGGGTCTTCCACATAGGCCCAATGGTCGTCCACCCAGCTGTTCATCTCCGCAAGGTCATCCTTGGAGATCGCGTCTTTCAGAACGAGATAACCCTGCAGGTCGAACAGATAGTCCAATTGCTTCAATTCTTCTTGGGAACGCAATGTGCTTTACCTCACGATATGGCGGCGAACACCGGCAGGTGGCCGGAAAAGCAACAGCAGCCGGCTGCAAACCTCCGGATACTACCCTTTTACGCCAGAGACAACGATCCCCTGAACAAAGTAGCGTTGAGCAAAGAAAAAGAGAATGATCGTCGGCAAAACCCCTAGAATTGAGGCCGCCATCAGCGCCTGCATATTGTTGGTCATATGACCTTCAAACAACCTCAGTCCTAGCGCGACCGTATAGTTTGGTACGCCCTGAATATAAATGAGCGGATAGAGAAAGTCATTCCACTGACTGGTAACCATGAAGATGATGACGACGCCAAGCGCAGGCAGGCTCAGCGGCATGTGGATGCGCCAGTAAAGGCCGATCGGATTACAGCCGTCGATCATCGCCGAGTCATCCAGTTCTCTCGGGATCGTCATGAAAAACTGGCGCATCAAAAAGACATAGAAGGCCGGTGCAAACCAGTTCGGTATGATGAGTGGCCGGTAGGTGCCTATCCAGTCCAGCTGCACAAAAAGCAGATAGGTGGGC
The DNA here is from genome assembly GCA_034428435.1 of Caldilineaceae bacterium. Lineage (GTDB taxonomy): Bacteria > Chloroflexota > Anaerolineae > Caldilineales > Caldilineaceae > Bin5. The sequence continues at coordinate 6,023 of DAOUHY010000232.1, forward strand.
ACCAGGCGAACGTGTTCCGGCAGTATCATGGTCGCCAGCACAACAACAAACATGATGTCCCGTAGCGGAAAGCGCAGACGCGCAAAACTGAATCCAACCACCGAAGAGGACAGCGCCGCCCCAATCGCACTGCCCGCCGCAATAAACGTACTGTTCAGAAAGAACTTGGCAAAGGGAAAGACCGCAAATGGCGTCTTGAAATGATGCCACTCAAACCGCTCAGGCCACCACTCCGGCGGGAACAGATAGACCTGCGTTGTCGGCATGACCGATGTGCGCATCATCCAGTAGAAAGGAATTGCAAAAACTATGCCGCCCATTACGACCGCACCGTAGAGCAGAACGCGATAGATCAACTCGGTCACTCTGCTGTTGCCGTATCGCTCGGCCTGCTGCTGTACAGCCGCCCCCGTCTGGACCGTAGTTGCCATACCAATAGCTCCTGCCGCTTGGAATCCTGAGGTCGCTGACTATACCCGCTCGTAATGCACCCAGGAAGACGCGCTTCGCAAAGCCAAAATAACGAAAATAAGCACAATGACGAATAAGAACCATGCTTGGGCGGACGCATAGCCGAAATAGAAGTTCTGGAAACCCGTATTGTATATGTGCAGGACCATCGTAAGCGTGGCGTTGTTTGGACCGCCTCGCGTCATTACCAGTGCCTGCGTAAATACCTGCCAAGATATGATTATGTTGAGGACCACGTTAAAGAAGATAGTAGGTGTCAGCAACGGCAATGTAACCGCGAAAAAACGGCGAAATGAACTGGCGCCGTCGATCTCGGCAGCCTCATACAGAGACGTCGGGATCCCGCGCAGTCCGGCAAGGTAGATCAGCATGGCGCCGCCCGCCCCCCAGAAAGCCATAATGATCAGCGACGGCAGCGCCCACTCCGTGCTGAAAATCCAGCGCGGCGGGTCAATGCCGTAAGGACGCAGAATCGGCCCCAGAATCGAATTCAGCAAACCAATGTCCGGCTGATAGAGCCACTTCCACAACAGCGATACGGCCACACCGGACACAACCGAAGGAAGATAATAAACCGTGCGCCAGAAACTCTGCAACCGGATGCCTTGATTCAGCATGACCGCAATCAGCAGCGCAAGCGCTGTATTGATTGGAACCACCGTAAAGCTGAAGATCGCCGTATTGATCAACGCCTTGCGCACGAGACTGTCGCGCAACACGTTCTGATACCACTTGAAACCGACGAAAGTCGTCTCAGTTAGAAAGTCAGTGCGGTACATGCCGATTATGAGCGAAGCCAGCATCGGACCAACCGTAAAGACGATGAACCCTATGATCCAAGGGGAAGCAAGCAAATAACCGTACCACGCCTCCCGCGTTGACGGTTTCATCGGCTTCCCGTCACGCCTGAACAACGAGAAAAGGCCTCTCTGTGTCTGGCTTTCACTGATGCTGGCCATCTGTGTCCCCGTTTATCGCTGCGTTTAGCCCTCTACTGAGATGTTCCAGAAACTGTCCGCCGACTCCCGAAAGTGCCTGATTTCGTTGGTCAAATCAATTGAGGCGTGGGAGGGAACTCTCCCACGCCTTTAGAAGTGACCGTCTAACTGAGCTTGTCTAGCTCCGCACCCAGATCTTCGATATTGATCTCGCCCCGGTTGAAGCGGGTCGCCACTTCCGCGTGCTGAACGATAAGTTCAACCGGCTTCTCACCGAGCAACATCACCTGGTCGAAGGCAGGCGTCAGGATCTGGTTCTTTGTAATCAGGTCTTCGGCGAACATCTCCTCTGGCCCGCCAATGTCCTGCCCAACCGAATTGGTAAACACATCTAGGTCGATTTCTTCGAACTTCTCATTGGCGGCACGCATAATCGATGCATATTCGGGCAACAGGCTCTTGCGTGAGGGCTGCTTCTGCGCCTAGGTGATGTACAGGCGGCCGTACAGAGGGCTCGTCAGCCACTTCATCAGTTCCCAGGACTCGTCCGGATGCACGGTTCCCTTCCAGACCATCGTGCCATCAACTGACTGATGTGTCGTGTGTCCGGCAGGGCCGTCTGGCATCGGGGCGACGTCCCAGCGGAAAGTCGCGCCGTCTGCCTGCACGCCCAGATTCCAGGGACCGATCTCCATCAAAGCGACGCGCTGGCCCAGGAACAGTTCGACAACACCCATGCCAATGTCAGCGCCGTAGGCGAAAAGCGGTTCATCGTGGACAATGCTGCGCATCCATGTCAGCGCGTCATACGCTTCGGGTGTATCCAGACCGCAATGCGTGTTGTCTTCCTGGTCCACCATGTTGGCGCCGAACCCGCGAATCCAGTACTGTGAAAGCCAGTTGGCGTTCAGACCGTAGTTGGACGTCCCCCAAATCTGCGGCTGCGCGTCCGCATCGGCAAACTGACGCAGAAGGTTGGTGTAATCCTCCCAATTCCACGCGCCCCACTCATGAGGAGGGTACTCAATGCCCTTGGCGTCGAACATGTCTTTGTTGTAGTAGATCACCTGCGTACCCGTGAAGCGGGGCATCAGGTGGATGTCTCCATCCAACATCCACGGATCGAACTGGGCCTCGTAGTAGTCGTCCAGGTTTACTTCCTCAGCATCGCGATCGATATAGGGCTGCAAACTGAGCGTCTCGCCCTTCTGCATGAAGAAGGTGGAACTGGAGCAGCACCACTCAGTCAGATCCGGCGCATTGCCGGCGACCATCGCGCTCAGAGCGCCTTCACGGCGGTTGGCGCCGCCCGGATCCGGCAGGAACTCAACCTCGATGTTGGGGTTGGCTTCCTGGAACTGTGGGTAGAACTCCTTCCAAAGTTCGGCGATGCCTGCAGCGCGCTCCGGCTCTCGCGACTGGTAGCGCAGCGAGATCATCTCAGCCATCGCCTCGCCGTCTCCCCCGCCTTCCGCGGCAGGCGCGGCAGGCGCCGCACAGGCAGCCAGGAACGCTGTCGCGCCCACGGCAGAGCTCATCCGCAGGAACTGGCGCCGGTTTACACTTTGCTTCTCTTGCATGGTGTGCATTCTCCTTATGGATTCTGAAAAAAAGGGTTTCAACCAACTTTGACAAATTCAACCGCGGCAACCCAAATCCGGCAACACGAATGGCTTCAGGCCGCAGGGTCATTGACTGAATATGTTCGAGCGCACGCACGCGGCTCGTGTTCAAGTAGGTGCTTTGGGGCGGAGGAACCCGCCCTGATTGCCCGATAGCAGGTGTTACTCTTGGTGAGGGGAATTCACTAGGTCTGCTATCTTACCGCAATTTCGCCAAGAGTATAGCAGCAAACGAAGGAGTTTACCAATTCTTGTCATAGGATCTCTTCCGATGGCCGCTCCCGAAACTGCTGCAAACCGTAAGAGCGCACGCCCCCAATTTCTATGACAGCACAAACCGTTCCAAAGCGACTGCAGCGCCATCCTCTTCCAGCGTCGGCGCCACCCAATCGGCCTCCGCCTGCACTACAGCAGTCGCTTGGCCCATGCACACCGCTAGCCCCGCCGCCCGCAGCATCGGAATATCGTTCTCATTGTCGCCGATGGCCAGAACCCGTTCCGGGTCGATTCCCAGCCGCTCAGTCACCCACAGAAGTCCATGCCCCTTGTTGGCCTCCGGCGCCGTACCCTCCACCAGGTACTGATGAGACCGGCTCATATGCACGCCATCGCCAAACCGCCGCTGCAAAGCCGCCGTCTGGTCGGGCTCCCGTGCATGGTCGTTGATGGTGATGAACTTCAGCATACGGCTAGCGGGGTCAGAAACAACGTCCAAAAGGCTCTCATGCATCTCTCTGGGACTGCCGAACCAGTGATCATAAGTAGCGCTGTCCCACCTCTCCCATCCGCACCGCCCCTTTTCCGTGACCGTCGCGCTCTGCACCAGCCGCGTACGCCCGCCCGCACCGTTCAGATAGAAGACCGTCGTCCGCTCCTCCCCGTCGGCCCAGGCTGCCACGCTGCGCGCAGCCTCCTGCTCTATCAACGCCTCGCGTAGCACCTCTCCACTGACCGGATCGCCGATGACCGCGCCCTGTGCCGTGATCACCGGCAGTGTTATCCCCAACTCCGGCGCCACCGATCGCACAAAATCGAAAATCCGCCCCGTCGCAATAGTCACTGGCGTCCCTGTCTCCTGCACAGCCGCGATCGCACGCCGCACCCGCGGCGAAATACCACCCTGGAACTGCCTGCCATAGATCGTGCCGTCCATGTCTAGAACGACGAGCTCGATTCTGCCTTGCATGTCTGTTTCGACTTGGAAGAGGTGGGTTAACTGAGCCTAACCCAGGAAAACGGAACGCGGTCACTGTCATGTACGGCCCCCAGGAGCTGAAGACCCTACCTCCTGCATCAACCACTGGCGGTGACCTAAGCCCTCCGTCAAGTCACTCGCCGGGCGCGCAAACCGCGCTTGCAGCATTGCTAAAACTCTAACGTTACCATCCGCACCTGCCCGCTGTAGTCCCGCCGCAGCCCGACATATGAAGGCTTCGGTCGCAGATCCTGGGCCATCTTCTGGACGATCTCTCCCTGCCTCGGCGAGATTTCCAACAGTACCGCGCCTCTTGGCTGCACCTTGGAAGGCAGTTGTTCTAGGAGGCGCTCAATCAGATCCAACCCTTCAACGCCTGCCTTCAGTGCAACGCGAGGCTCATAGTCTCGTACGTCCGACTGCAGGCCGGAGTACTCCTCATCCGCGATATAGGGGAGGTTGGCTACGATCACGTCTGCCGGCTCAGGCAAGGGACTCAAAAGGTCCCCTTCCAAAAACAGCGGACCCGCATCCGGTGTAAGCCGTTTCCTGTTCTCTTCAGCCACGTCGAGCGCATCCTGACTGATGTCCGTACCGTACACCTTCGCCTCCGGGGCATGTGAGGCAACCGTAATCGCAATCGCACCGCTGCCCGTGCCCACGTCCGCCACGACCACCGGCCTTCCCCTCCGATCGCTGATCTGCGCCAGCACAAGGTCGACAAGAAGCTCCGTCTCCGGCCGTGGAATAAGAACACGCTGGTCTACCACAAAATCCAGACCGTAAAACTCCTTCCGACCCAGCAGATAAGCAACAGGTTCCCGCCGCCTTCGCCGCGTGATCAGATCTGCGTAGCGACGGCAATCCCCTTCGCTCAGCTCGTGCTCGTGATGGGCGAATAGCCAGCTGCGACTCTGGTCCAATACGTGCGCCAGCAGCACCTGTGAATCCAATCGCGCCGTCTCACTGCTCGGCTCACTAAGTCTCTGCGCCGCCGATATCAGCGCGCGCCCAACAGTGGTTCCTTTGGTCAAACTCCAGTGAAACCCGTCCTGATGCGAACTGTTATTCGAATGCGGCCGGCCTCCCTCATCTTCCGCCTGACCGTCCGTTCCGCCGCCTTCGAAATGACGCGAGCCCCCGTCTTCGCGGCCGTCTAAGCTGTCTGTGGTCAAGTAGGGTGCCAATCTGTCCCCGTCAGAGGGACTCTTATTGGGTTCAAACATGCCTTATTCTTCTTCGCCCATGGCTTGCAACTGCTGCGCCTGGTCAAACGCCGCCAAATCCTCGATAAACTCGTCTAAATCGCCATTCAGAACCTGTTCCAACTGAAAGAGCGTCTTGTTGATCCGGTGGTCCGTTACCCGGCCTTGCGGGAAGTTGTACGTGCGAATCTTTTCGCTGCGATCGCCTGAACCAACCTGGCTGCGCCTCGCCGCGCCCATATCCTCCAACTGCCTCTGCATCTCAATATCATAGAGCTTGGTCTTTAGAATCCGAACGGCCTTCAGCCGGTTCTGAAGCTGGCTCTTCTCGTCCTCACAGCTGATGACAATGCCCGTCGGCAAATGCGTAAGCCGCACCGCCGAATCCGTAGTATTGACACTCTGCCCCCCCGGACCGCTGCTGCGGAACACGTCGACCTTCATCTCATTCGGTGCAATTTCAATTTCAACGTCTTCGGCCTCAGGCAACACCGCCACAGTCGCTGTACTCGTATGAATCCTGCCCTGGCTCTCTGTCGTGGGCACACGCTGCACCCTGTGTACGCCCGACTCGTACTTCATCCGGCTGTATGCGCCCTTGCCTCGGACCTCAAGGATCGCCTCCTTGATGCCGCCCACGCCCGTCTCGCTGACGCTCATGAGCTCGCTCTTGAACTTGTGATCGTCCGCCCAGCGCGTGTACATGCGCAGCAGGTCGGCCGCAAAAATGCCGGCCTCATCCCCGCCCGCCCCCGCACGTATCTCTACGATCACATTCTTGTCGTCGTTGCGGTCCTTGGGCAGCAACATCCTGCGCAGGTCGTCCTCCAGCCCGCTTACCTCTCCTGCAAGCTCGGCAATCTCCAGCTCGGCCAGTTCAGCCAGCTCCGGATCGTCGCTCTCTTCCAGCAGTTCCCTGCTGTCCGCCAGTTGCTGCTGCAAATCCTGGTACCGCCGATATGCGCCGACCAGCTCCTCCAGCCCGCTGCGCTCCTGCGCCAGCTCCTGAACGCGCACGTAGTCGGCCAGCACGTCCGGGTCCGCCATCAGCCGGTCCAGTTCCCCGTATCTCTCTTCGACTCTTGACAGCTGCTCAGTCAGTTCCATCGCTCTGCGTTCTCTTCTGGAGCTACTGGTCGACTAGCCCGACTCAATCAGTAAATATGGGCAGATTTCCCAAAGCCGTAATCTGGTCCCAGGCTCCGGGATCTCCTTCGGTAAAAACTGCCATCACGCCAGCAACCTGCCCCCCTCCGCTCTTCACCAGTGTTCGCAGGCCGTTCAGCGTACTTCCCGTACTGACGACGTCGTCCACCAGCAGCGCCTGCTTCCCCTCGACCAGCCCCAAATCTTTGCCGTCAATGATCAAGGTCTGCGGCTCGCCTGTCGTAATGCTCACGACGTCCGTTTCGAGGCAGTTGACCATATACGGCTTGCGAATCTTACGTACGATCACCAGCGGAAGTCCCGTTTCCACAGACAGCGCGTGTCCGAGCGGCACCGCCTTCACCTCCGGCGCCAGGACCACCTCGGCCGATTCCGGCACATGTTTCGACAACATCTGTGCGGCCGTCTCGACGACTTCGGTATCTCCGAGCATGTTGAAAATCGCGATCTTCACGCCCGGAGCGACTTCAAAAATCGGCAGCTCACGCTCGCACTCTCCAATGGTTACTCGGTAAGTTCTTCCATCGTAACTCATGGTACCCGCTCCTCCGCGCGGGATTTCCGCGTCTCGGTCTGCAGCACGCCCAACCCTTCGCACTGCTGTATTGAACGGACCTGCCCAAAGCAAACGTGACACTACATCCTAGCACAGAAATCAACCCGCTCCAAGAATTCAGTACGCAAAAAGCAACCCAATTGCATCATAATGGCGGAAGAGCTGGGACCTCCTGATTCGGACAAAGACAGCTCTTGCACCCGACAATGACCCAGCAAATGGGAGTTGTTCCTCTCTCCTCACTTTTCTCTCCTCTCTCCTCGCCTTTGGGCGGTCGGGCCTATTCGGCCCTCCCTTGTGCGGGGGCTCCGCCCCCGCAACGCCCCCTCTCCTACAACATGCCTCGCCGACCTGGTGTCTCTATTCGTAACAGGTGCCCAGCCGAAAGAGCTCCGCCAAACCAAGTCCCGCCAGCCCTAGGTATTCCCCGTAGGTGCCGGCAATGTGCCTGCCCTCGCACGCCCAACTGACGGACTCCACCGTAAGGCCGGGCATGGGGCCTGCACTGCGTCTCGCCAAAAAGACGGCAAACAATTTCAGCCACCGCTGGCATGGATTCCCAGTCAGACTGTTCCCACCCCAAAACTGAGATGCACCCGCACGCAGATAGCAGGTCAATTGCATCAACATGCAAAATCGCTGCGACTGTCAGAGTCGGACAAGGGTGCCCCTTTTGACTACGGTTTAGTGATTCGAAAGAGTTCCTCTCTTCTCACTCCTCTCCCCTCTCTCCTCGCATTTGGGCGGTCGGGCCTTAGGCCCTCCCTTGTGCGGGCTGGAACCCCCCGCAACGCCCCCCGCCTGAAGCCTCCTGCCGCAGCGACTGTGAGGGCAATTCGATGTTGACGACCCTCTGCGACCGAACTTCCACCCACCACGCGTCGTGGCTTGTACACAGCGTGAGCCAGCGCAGGCAAGGCAACCCCCACTTGGGCCCAACGTACACCATTGTGATCATCAAGAGCCTGCTACAGAATTAGGGACTGCCCAACAGCCTGGGCGGTAGCCGTTTCGTAGCGAAAACGGACTACGCCTGCAAGGCGAAGATGAACCTCAGCCTCCGGCTGTCCAGGTCGACATTCTTTCGGTACATTCCCAGTACCGGACCAAAGCCTCAGATTTCCACTTGGGGTCTCAATAGGAGAGGATTAGGGAAACTCTTCTTGCCCGCGCCTGTCGAAGCGAGATTGAAGCGGGCCTCCGCCGCGGGTGCACATTACGTCTGGCCAGCCCTGCCGCGGATATGTGGCGCCGACAACGCCACCGTCAACAGGCAGACCACGAAGATGACCAGGAGAACGCCGGCGCCAACTGGGTGCAAAGCCGCCATTTCCCCTTCAAAATAAGCGATCAACAGGCTGATCGCAATGGCCCCATTGCCGACAATCGCCGCCAGCAACCAGGCTGGATGCAGGTCCCTTTCCATCGAAGCCGCCAGCAGTCCAATCCCCAAACCAATCAACGCCCCGCCTCCTATACGGGCCGTCCACGCTGATCCAAGCGTGACCCCGGCTGCCACGAACAAGTCTCGCGGATACACTAGGAGCAGCAGCCCCAGCCCCAATCCGATCAGGACAGCATTGACCCGCAAACAGAGGCGCGCCGGGCGGTAGTGGTCGGTGAAAGTATAGGCCATCGCAGATTCAGTGAGTTTTCAAGTGAGAGGCCTTCCAGGCCGGTCGCAGTAGGGCCGCGTCCGGTAATCCTGTTCACCTCACGGCTCGGGCAGTATAGCAAACCCTTCCTAACCTGTCAGTCCAACAGGACAGGTCCCTTCTCCGCGCAACTGCCCTTCGCTCACAGCTGACCCGTCCCCTCCTATTTCGTTCCCAGCTAGGTCACTGTGATACACTGCCTTCTACGCGCCGCTTCGGCCCATCCACCTCTGATTTGAGAGGGCAAACCTGGCACGTCGGGACATCGACCTATCCCAAAGGCGTATGGAAACACACATAAGGGGAGCCAACCCGTGAGCCAAAGGATCTGGATCGTCCGCCATGGCAATCGCGAAGACTTTCAGAACCCCGCCTGGGCCAAAACCGCCTCGCGGCCCTTCGATCCCGCCCTGTCTGCCGACGGGGAGATGCAGGCGAAGGAAGTGGGCCTGAGCCTGCAGGGCGAACAGGTCCACCGCGTCTTCGCCTCCCCCTTCCTGCGCACGATTCAGACAGCCTCACACATTGCCGACGCCCTCAACCTGCCGGTTTGCCTCGAACCAGGCATCGGCGAGATCCTGCCCAACGTCAAATCCACGCCGGAACTGTTGCATGAAGACGAACGCCGCCGGCGTTTTCCCCGCATCGACGAGGGATACTCTGCCACCTATGAGCTTCCTTACCCGGAGACTTCGGAAGAGGGCCACGAACGGGCCGCGGCCGCCGCACGCACGCTGACCGACAGCTTTCCCGACAAAAACATGCTCATGGTAACCCACGGCGCCCCGGTCGTCGGTATCGTGCGCGGCCTGACCGGTCTCGCAGACCGCATCACCGTGCCCCTATGCTGCATCTTCACCCTGCAGCGCAATGGCAGAGGTTGGGACGTCATAAAGCTCTCCGAGACCTCTCATCTCAGCAACCAGGAGTCCAGCAAGCGCTTCGCTCACTCAGGCTGAGTCCTCAGCCTGAGAGGTACCAGCCGGCCGTCCGCACGCGCCGCGTAGATTTCCGCCGCGTGGTCCGCCGTATGTGCCGACGTCGATACTAGCAGATTTACGACGTTACCCCGCTCACCTTCGTCATACTCCACCTCCGTCCGCATGGCCTCGTCGCTCATCCTTCGGCAACGGTTGACGATACGCCGGTGGCAGGTGGCCAGCCCGTCCAACACCTCGATCATTGTCAAGCCGGCGCGAGCATCCTGAAGCCGCGCGTTTACCGTATCCACGTCCCCACTCGCCCACTCATAAAGCTCGTCTCCGCCCTTCACCTCCGGGCCTTCGGATTGCGCGTCCGGCAGCGAAATGTCAGGCCAGCGCTTAACCAGCTCCAGTACATACTCGTCCCATGCAAGTATGTGGGCCAGAAGGTCGCGAACGGTCCAGTCCCCGCTGACAAGCACCGTCGTGCAACTCTCCTCGGTAAGGCCTGTGATGGAGTCCAATAGGCTGTTGCAATGACGCCGGTAAAAACGGAACAGACGCTCGCGGCCCCAGCGGTCGGTTGAAAAGCAATAGCGATGTACGTCAACCGCGTGCTCAGCCACGTGTTCAGGCATTCGCTCCAGCAGCGTTTTCACGATCTGGCTGCGTTGGCCTCGGTCCTCGTACTCCGCCTCAATCTGGTCGTCGCTGAGCGAAAGCGCGAAACTGATCAACGCCTGCCGCGCCTCGTCCGCCTCCGTCAGTACCGTGTCCCAGCTTCGATTCTCGCTCGCAGCCATTTCGTCATTTGACTCCACCGACGAAGATAAAGGCTCCACCCCGTGAGGATCGATCGCCGACTGCATTCGTCGCAGTTGGAAACTGTCCCAGTATGCAATGTGCGCCGCCGATGCCAGTGGAGTCCACCCGTTTTCAAGACAGGGTCGCGTGTACTCCTCA